>JABHYP010000735.1 GCA_018656855.1 Candidatus Latescibacterota bacterium
CCTGGAGATGAACCAGCATCTGAGTCGTTTTGGAAGGCTTTCCGTACAGGTGCCGCCGAAAGTTCCCGTTATCCTCGATGTGAAGCAAATCAGACGCGAGCCTGATCCCGGCGATCTCCCCGATCTGGCAACAAGCAGCTATTACATAAAGAAGAAGGGTGATTCACTTGTTGTAACCATTCATAACATCGGCTGTGCACCATCGGGGCCTTTTACGATAACAGTATTCGATCCACTGAACAATGAACTTAAGTCTGTGAAACTCGACTCCATCGAAAGCCCTGTGGATTTTGTGCCGCGGCATGTTGATGTAACCATACCCGGCCTTGAATCTCATGAACAGTACCATATCAGAATTGACAGTGAAAATGCAATCAGGGAAATATTTGAAGAAAACAATGATGTGGATTTTGCGGCTGGGAATAGTTTAAAATAGTAAGCCACTGATATTAAATAATTTATTAGCCACGGATTAACACGGATATAGTTTAAATTAAAAGTTAATGCTCAATCTTTATTTTTTATCCTTTTATTATTGTGATCTCAATTGCAATAGGCTTATATGTGCCTATCTGGGATTATTAAAACGATATTTATCAACAAATAAAATGAAAATCCGGGTCTCTTGTGTTTAGTAGCTAAACAACTAACTTGCAGAGTAAACTATGAAAGCATTCAGGACGATTTTATTACCAATATTTATACTTATAATACTATCCTGCGGCAGTGATTCAGTAGCCTCCGGGAACAAAACTGTACCGGCCATTTATGAACTAATGCCCGGTGGCACACATTTTTATGAGGGCAACACCCTAAAGGGGCTAGCTTTCCTGGCATCGGAAATGTCTCTTTTAACCGCCGGCATAGTACTCGAAAACAAAAGAGATGGCGAATTGAACATTCCATTACTTTTTGCAGGGCAAATATATACAATCGAAAAATGCGATTATTCACTGAGAAAGATTACAGATTTCTACCGGACACATACATACAGGAACAGAGCTATAAGATATGACAACTCACCTCTCGTCGAACTTATGAGTGCTCCTTTCAGACCAACTGTCATCTTTTCACCCCTCGTTCTGTGCTGGGCGGTACTCGGATTTTTCGATGGCATGTACGCCTATCCTGAGCATAACTCGACCTGGCATGATATTGATAACGCTAGACTTTACGGCAGCACACACGACCGCGGGCAATCAACGTTCTGGTATGAAACTTCGGTATCAGCAATTAGCTGGGGAGCCGCGGTTTCCGAGGAAATGTTGTTTCGGGGAATAATGCTTCCAGCACTCGATAAGCGGTACGGTAAACGGGCAGGTCTTATCACATCATCTCTGGTGTTCGGATTACTACACCTGTCAAATCCCGGCATCGATAAACCGGTTTATTTTGTAACTCAGGCAACTGCCGCAGGTCTCGCTTTTGGCTACCATGCTCAGCGCAATCAGTATCGGCTTGACAAGGTCATCGCCGCTCATTTCTGGTATAACATCGTTTCAATGACCACTACATGGCTGGCAAATCCAAAAGAAAATCCGCTGGAGTTCAGCGTAAGGTTTACGCTTTAACTTTTCAGTCTTTCTTCGAGAGAGGTATACCGCTCACTCACCTGGTCGTTGCCGACTGCGATGGCGAGTGCTTTCGTGTCTCCCACCATGACCGCCAGCTCGCGGGCGCGTGTGACTGCAGTGTAGAGGAGGTTGCGCTTGAGCATTATGTAGTGCTGGGTTGTGACCGGCATCACCGTGCATCTGAACTCACTTCCCTGGCTCTTGTGCACACTTATAGCGTAAGCGGGAACCAGTTCGTCAAGTTCTGAGACACTGTATTCAACCGGCTCATCAAAACAAACGCGAATAATTCCCATCGCGGGAATGATCTTCTCAATCCGGCCGATATCGCCGTTGAATACCATCCTGTCATAATTATTACGAATCTGCATCACCCTGTCACCCTCGCGGTATACCCAGTTTCCATATCGAATTTCGGGGAACGATTTCCTAAATGGGTTCAGCCGCTCCTGAAGAAGCGCATTCAGATTTACAACTCCTGTCTCGCCTTTATGCATGGGCGAGAGAACCTGTATATCCTCCACCGGATCAAAACCGTACCGTCCGGGAAGCCGCCGGGCAACCATATCAACGATGGTCGACGAGATTTTAGATGGTTCGGTCATCCTGATAAAGAAGAAATTGCTTTCGTGATCATTGTCGGCAAATGGCATTTTCCCGGAGTTTATAAGATGGGCGCATCTCACAATTTTGCTTGAGGCGGCCTGGCGGAATATTTCAGTGAGCCTGACTGTGGGAATGATGCCGGCCTGTATCATGTCCCTCAGGACATTACCGGGCCCGATGGACGGAAGCTGGTCGACATCGCCTACAATAATGAGTATGGTGTAAGGGCTTATTGCCCGCAGGAAATCCTTCATAAGCCTTGTGTCGACCATTGACGCCTCATCCATGATAACTGCATGTGCGCCGAGCGGGGAACCCTCATTTCTGGTAAAATTGCCATTCATGGGATTGTATTCTAGCAGCCGGTGGATAGTCTTTGCTTCCATGCCGGTCGTTTCGGAAAGGCGTTTTGCAGCACGCCCTGTGGGAGCGCAGAGGAGAACAGACAGCTTGAGCCGCCTGAAAATATCGATGATACCGAGCACAGTCGTGGTCTTCCCCGTGCCGGGGCCGCCGGTGAGTATCATCATGTTAGCTGTTGCCGACTGAATAATTGCTTCACGCTGCATCGGTGCGAACGATATTCCCCGCCTGTGTTCGATGTCGGTAACAACTTTTTCCACATCCGAG
>JABHYP010000736.1 GCA_018656855.1 Candidatus Latescibacterota bacterium
ACCCGTAACAACCGCGGTATCTCCGGCTGGCACAGCATACAGGCGGCATGGATGTGCATGGATGATGCGCTCAGAACAGGCAATAAGAAAAACTTCATGACCGCCCTTGAGATGGGACGGTGTACTCTGGAGAAATGCTGGGTCGACAACGACGAGAACGGTGAGAGCGGCCTGCACGGACTTTCGAATCCCGAAGCGAAACCGATAATAGCAAAAGGCAGGAATTCCGCCTGGGGAGCCCTTGACGACGCCATGGTTTATTTGCTGCTCGCCATCGAGCAAACCCATGCACAGTGGGCGGTCGATTGGTTTAATAAGGTGTTCAAGGTTGCTTACGAACATCCCGAACGCATGATCAGGGTCGGGCTTCTTCACCATCCGCGGCGACTCTTTTTGTTACCGCAGATACTTGACCGTATTATGGAGCGGGAGGGAAGAGTGTCTGATTTTTTGCAGGTGAAATAGGGAACGGGAGAACCGGTGTCAATTCTGATATGTAATAATCCTGAATAAATATCCCCTCTGGCTGCACCATCCATCCTAATAGGGTGAAAAAAAGGGGGGGTGTTGTTCTATCAAAACAGATGCAATTCATTAAAACTACGCCTTAATTATTAACTGTAAATGTCCAATATGTTTTGACGACGTACAATCTGGAGGATTAAAAAAAGCCCCCCGACTCTACATCTGCTCGGAGGGCTTTTTTTTTGTAACGGTCAGCTGTATATTTTTACGCCGAGTTTTGCAGCCGTATCTTCGAGATATTTTTTCGAAGGCGGATATTGCTCAAGCGGAAGATGCTCGAGAAGCAGCACTCTCGGATATTTCATGCGACTCAGCCGTACCAGATATGTTTCGTAATCCATTGTTCCTTCGCCGAGTATAGCCCCCTCAATAGACGGCATCATACGACTCCATGTTTGGTCTTTGGCATGGGCGTACATGATGTCCTCGCCTAACAGGTCGAAACATTCGTTAATAAGTTCCGTTGTGCGGAACATCGTACCGGCATGAAGCATATTGGATGGATCAAGCATAACCTTAACCCGGTCGTCGCCGACATCCTCTTTCAGCCGGACATGCGACTGAGGCGTATTGTTGTTGCAGGAGTTGACCGCTTCGAAAGCGAGGGCGATTTTGCTGCCAGAAGTATTTTTAAGAACCTCTTTGATATTGTTGACAGACATTTCCCAGCTTTCTTTCGTCCAGTTAAGTGGGTGGGGGCGATCCTTTGCCTCACCGCTGCGACCACCAGTATGCGTCAGGATAAAGCCCAGTCCAAACCGTTCGGCAAGTTCGATGCTTTCAATGTAATGCCTTATTGCATCACTCTGTTTCTGCGGATCGGGATCGAGAAGGTTTGCCCACGCATGGATAGTGTAAAATTGGACATCATGTTCTTTCAGCGCCGAGTTCATTTCTTTAATCTCCGAATCCGTCACCTTTTCGAATCCTCTGCTTCCTGTTTCACAGGCAGTATAACCGGCGTCGCGAATCGACTTAACAATACTGCCAAAACTTTCGCCTTCTTTCGGATAATGCATGCGGTGTGCAGAGCAGCTGAGGCGTATGTGTGTATTCCCGGGTACAAGATCACGCGTCAAATTATCCGGCGGGCTCCACTGCATAAGGAAATCCTCTCCCCAGACATTTTTCAGCGGAGCCTGATCCATTGATTGCTTATCCGTTGTTCCCGACGGTTGATTATTGATGCATGAAGCTCCCAAAAGAGAACCGGCAGTGGCGGTTCCCGCAAGAAGAGCTGAGCGACGAGTGATTTTTTCTGCCATTTGTAAAATCCCCCATTTCATTCACAATTGAAGTTATTTAAAGGCATACTTGGTCAATCGGATTTTGCCTTTAATAATAACATACTAATAATATAAACCAACATTTTCCAGATCATAACCATGAGGGCTAATAACGCCGAATTATTATGCCAAGAGTTCAAAGTATGATATTCGTACAAATGAAACAAGTTTTTTCCTCGAAAGAGTCAAATATATGGGGATACTGGAGCAAAGCGAGGATCGCGCCTGCGGACGGCAGTAGAAAAACTGCAACCTCCTGACTGTTAGCCAGAGGTTTGCAAAAATCACAACATATTAATTAACAACAACATCCGTGTGGCAGCATACATATAATATATTTATAATATACAAGATATGCTATATATTAAAGATATTTATCCGAAAAGTAGTCACAAATCGTCTAAAAAGTAGTCGCAAACAGCATTATTGTGATAACACAATAATTTTCTTGTTTTTCCTCTTATTAATAACTCCATTGTTATCATTTTCGAGAGAAATATCACAGATGCCACAGATGTCATAAATGATGCCAAGATATTGGCTCGGATAGAACGATTACGATGCTGTGCCGGTTAACATAGAGTCTTTTTAGTTAAAAACAGGGGATAGCTGTCTCTATGTGGTGATTTTCAGAGTGATTCATTTCATGCATCCTTACTTATTCGACTCTTTCGAAGGAAAAATCCTTGTTTCAATTGTACGAATATCATAAGTTGAACTTGTTGGAAGAATATTTTGGAGTTATTCGTTCCCGTGATTTTGATATGGGGAATACTGGACTATGCTTTTTCACCTATACAGCAAATACCTGCAGTAATCCATGATACCAAACAGGGTAAACGTATAATGAAAATGTTTCAAAGGATTAAAATATTTTATAAAGGAGGTTTTTCATGTCTGACAGTAACAACCGACGCGTTTTTTTAAAGTCAATGGCTGCAACCGGTCTGGCAGCCGGTGCCGGAACGGCACATGCCAGCAAAGATGTTCCGCTTCATCCCTCCGATCTCGGTCTTACGGGCAAAGGATATATCAATCCTCGCAAGGTTCTCCTTTACGAATGCACACGCAGAGAGATACGAGAAAGACTTGCAGCAGGAAA
>JABHYP010000074.1 GCA_018656855.1 Candidatus Latescibacterota bacterium
ATGGAACACGGGAACGGATTCAAATCAACATGGTTTTTTGCACCATTCGGAGGGGAGTACGACAGGAGGGTCAATGATTTTGATCCAGTATACCACCGGAAACCCTCGGAAATTACAGCCATGTTCAGAAAGATACACGAGAAAGGGTGTGAGTTGACACTGCACGGTATCCGTAGCGCTTTTCTGGATGCGAAAGTACTCAAAAAACAGCTCGAATCATTTGAAAAACGTCTTGGATTTAAGTTCCTGGGAGTCCGGCATCACTATCTTATGTTTCGTCATGGCCAGACTCTCGAAGCGGCATCAGAGGCGGGATTGATGTATGATACCACGCTGGGATTCAGTGACAGGGCAGGTTTTCGTAACGGTATGGCGACCCCTTTTTTCCCCTTCCCGGTTGACCATCCCGCAGGCGGTATGGTTGAAATTCCATTGATTTTTATGGATACCGTTTTTACCCACTCTCAAGATACCGAAGATCAGGTCAAGCGGCAGATCACGGAATCATATTTATATGCAAAGGCGGCCAGAGGCCTTTTTAGCGTTAATATCCATCCGAGAAATATGAACGCCGATGAAATCCCAGCGCTTGACAATTTTTACCATTCGCTTCTTTCACGTTTCAGATCGGATCAAGCCCATTCCATGACAGGATCGGAGCTTGCTCACTGGTGGAAAACGCGTGAAAAGGTACTGAGAGCCTTGGAATACAGCCCGGATATGTGGAGAGTTAAGGGTGTTGCGTTACCCCAAAATATGGAGTTTTCAATCACCGCTCCCGCTATAAAAAACATGAGGTTTTCCATAGAAGGAACATCAGGTTCCTTCCGGTCGGAAGGTGAATCTCTAACCATACATCCAGGCGTTGTCAATCCCGAAACAGGAATTACCATAATGAAAAAAACTGATTAAATAGAAAAAATCGGTTTCTCTTTTCTCTGCAAACACCCATGCCGCTTTTATAGCGGAGCCACGAAACATGAAAGTTGTCTTGATACCAACTCACTCCTCTCTCGCGAACAAAGAGGAGGAACTGCTAATTTTCATATGTATCCTTTTGTTATACTATAGTAACTATTTATAAGAGAGAAGAGTTCAGGGACTGAGTTTTTATGCCGATTGATGAGGTCTATATTTCTGTTAACTTTCAACTAAAAACCTGAAACTATTAACCTGTTTTCGGATAAAAGTATTATGAATTACCGAGTCAGCAATAAAAAGAAAGCACCTTCGATACTCGTACTTTTAATCGGAGAGGTGCTTGAGGACCCTCGTGTCTATAAAACCTGCTTGTCCCTGACCCAAAGCGGTGCTGACGTGACTGTAGCCTGTACTAATCCATCGCGCAGGAGTGAACGGGAAACATATAGCGGTATGTCAATTATCCGTTTCCCCCACCGCGAGGATTATTTTCTTAAAAAGTTATACTTATGGCTTCAAGGCTGTCTCCATCCGGGAGCGGGTCGGATTCTCTCTCATGTTCACGAAGAAGTTCCAAAATCTTCATTCAAGGCGGCAATGAGAAATTATATTCTCGATCTCAACTTCACGCATTTCATGAAAAGTAACTTGAAGATCAATCGCATGATGATAAAGGCATTTACCGGGAAATCTTTTGACCTAGTGCACTGTAACGATTTCGACACATTGTTCGCGGGGAATGAGCTTCGCAGAACCGGCATTGCCGGGACACTGCTTTACGATTCGCATGAATTCTGGCCTGGGCTCGGTGTGTATGGCAGTCGGACGAATAACTCCATTCGTGAGGCTGAAGCAGTCGGTATTAAAAACGCCGATTTTGTTGTCACTGTGAATCCGTTAATGGCCGATCTTATCAGGGAAGAATATGGCCTTAAGGAAACACCTTCTGCTGTTATGAACTGCCCCTATCGCTATGAGGGAAAACTGTATGTTGATGAGGTTCATTCGCCGGTTCGGATCATATACCAGGGGAAACTTCAGGCGTTCCGCGGTCTTCCCGAACTTGTGCTTGCGTTCAAACATATAAGTAACGGTGTGCTTACACTATCGGGTTTCGGTCCCCAGAAGGAACAATTAATAAACCTTGTAAAAAAAGAAAAGCTGACAGACAGGGTTGTGTTTGCCGGACGGTATGAACCACTTGCTGCGCTGAAAATACTCCTCGAACATGATATAGGTGTCATGCCCTACAAGGATGTTAATCTGAATAACAGATATATTTCACCGAACAAGGTTTTCGACTATGCCATGGCCGGACTCGCTGTGACTGTGAGCAATCTCCCTTTTGTCGCCGGGACAGTACTTGAGAATGACATGGGGCGGTTATTCGAGAGCGTTGATCCCGGTAGTATTTCTGAAACATTGAATTCAATGATTTCTGATACCGGGCGGTTGATGCAGTATAAAAATAATGCTCGTAAAGCCGCGGTTGAGACTTTTTGCTGGGAAGAACAGTTCTGGAAGAACTATCCCTGGCATCCTTAAAAAAGGGCGCATCAAAATAAAACGTATCTGAAATTACCCATAAGAAATATTGAAGAAGCATACTATCGAAAACAAAATGTATTTATTTTTTTCATTAACAGCGGTTAATACAGGAATATTTTCTAAAAAAATTATAATTTCTGACTTAAGTTGTTGAATAAAGCAAGAAATATGAAGAATAATATTTGACAGTTGAAATATTAAGTATTATATTTACAAACTCGGGAATTTTAAAAGCATTAACAAATCCATTGTTTTTAAATTTAAAGAGTTTTTTTTTGTGCGAGGGCGGGAATAACTCAATTGGTAGAGTGTCACCCTTCCAAGGTGAACGTTGCGAGTTCGAGTCTCGTTTCCCGCTCCATTTTCATACTATTAGTTAATATAAATATTTTTTTTGCCCACATAGCTCAGGCGGTAGAGCGCGTCCTTGGTAAGGACGAGGTCACCAGTTCAAGTCTGGTTGTGGGCTCCATAAGGTTTATTTAGACCGGTTCTACGGTATTTTTTAAAGGGGAATCCACATGGCCAAGGAGAAGTTTGAGAGAACTAAACCCCACGTGAACGTAGGGACTATCGGACACGTTGATCATGGCAAGACGACGTTAACAAGCGGAATCACGAACGTTCAGGCGAAAAAGGGAATGGCTGATCA
>JABHYP010000737.1 GCA_018656855.1 Candidatus Latescibacterota bacterium
AACGCCGACTCTATGCCGCCGCCAAACGCTGCATGGGCATAGTTGATTACATGTGGAAACATCCAGGTGAAATGCTGCTCCGGGCAATACGCCTCATACGTCCGCACAGGCCCCTTCTCAGCAGCGAATTTCTGCATCTCCGTAACCTCGGGCTGGAATTCCAGCGAGGAAGCGCTCATAAGTGGAGCGTCATTGGTTTTTGCAAGCCGGACTATCTCCTCGGCGTCTGTAATAGTAGAGGCAAACGGGCGGTTAATGAATACAGGTTTCCCCATCTCAAGCGCCGGACGGGCCAGTTCCAGCACCCGTCGGTAATCGGCGTGTTCCACATGCACCGCATCCGATTCTTTCACGAGTTGTACAGGGTCGGACAGTACCTTCTCAAAACCCTGGGACTTTTTCAGCTTTTCGGCGACTCCGGGGGCATCATCCCAGATTGCATAGGGTCGGCATTTTATCTTGTCTTTCACATCAGCGGGTGGATTGGCAAATCTCCCCAGAAAATTGTGTGAGCCGAGACCGAGTTGTCCGATTTTTATCAATCCTAAATTCTGTGCGAAAGCAGGGGCGGTCTTTGCCGCAAGTATGCCTCCGATACCGGTGATTGCGGTATTTTTCATGAAGGTGCGCCTGGTGTGCATTTTAGTCTCCTTTATTAAGAAATATGTCAGTTGAAAAGCATATTACATAATGAATTAATTGCATATAATCAAAATCATGAGAGCTAAAAACTCCGAAAACTTATGCTATCAATTCCATAATATTACTTTAAATCATTTCAAACAAGATTTTCCTTGGAAATAGCTTACTTTTTTATAATTCATTACGGGAGTTGAATAATTTTAAAGGAGGTTTGAAAAAACAGTTGCTACTTATAAAAAGTATATCTTAAATTTTATCTAAGAGTGTTCATCTTTTTTTGACGACTTACACCAGGGAACACAGAATATCATAAAACGGAAGAAGCGGTAGACGCCTTGCTAAAAATACTCAAGACTAAGCTCTCCGCTCTTTAATAACCGGACATCTTTTCATAGGGAAGAACAACATGAAAACTGATAGACGTGATTTTCTGAAAGCAGCTTCCGGGCTGCTGACCGGTTTACCGCTGCTTGCACAATGTGCGCAGATAAAATCGGATAGGGCGGCGGGTAACAAGCCGCTTCTCTATGCAAAGAAATACTCTATCGAGGCCGCGATGAAACGTGCCGACGCCGGTAAAAAGGGAAATATTCCACCGGTGATCCGCGAGGAGATTCTCGATAATCCCAACGCGGTCTTTATCATCAGGACACAGGTGCAATCACAAAAAAAGGACGATGGCAGTTTCCCAAATGAGAAGGAGCAGATGGAACGTGCCGGTTTCGACGCTGGTTCGAAGCTGTTCCGTAAAGGCGGTGGGAGTGGCGGAAAAACGTACATCAAACCGAATTTCGTACACTTTGTTCATCACGGGCGCGATACTGTCAACAACGGCATTTCAACCCACCCCTGGTTTGTTGCCGGTTTCTGCGAGGCTTTGAAGGATTGCGGCAATACCAACATCATTGTCGGGGCAAACGGCGGTTCAAAGCATACCGATTTCGACCAGGCGGGAATCTGTGACCTCATGGACAACCGCGGCATCATCTTTCTCGAGGGCAAGTACCCTGATTTCAACGAATATTCTAAGCGTGAAGTCACCTGGTTCGATTATCAGGATGGAGTCGTGATGAAAAAGGTGCCGTTTTTCACGCCGGTGGTTGATGATGATACCACATTTATCAACATGGCCAAAACAAGGATTCACAACCTTGCGGTTACTACGCTAACTATTAAGAACCTACAGGGGATCATGCCTGTCGGATATATGCATATCTGCGGCGGCTGGCCGACCGGTCTCAAGCCGGTTGTCGACATCAAGCCTGATGAGGAGATAATCAATCCCGACTACCAGAAGCTGGTTGAAAAGGGCTATATAAAGCATGCAGGGCTGGGGTACAAATATTATGATGACGGCGGCTTTGCGAAAGAATATTTTGATGCCGGCGGATGGGAGGCTTTCAAAAACGGAAATTTCAAACCTAACTTTCTGACATTCCGTGAGGAACAGTGGAGCCAGCGCATGCTTGATATTGCCGATTCGCTTGATCCCCATGTCAACATTGTCGAAGGCGTTTTCGGTATCGACATAAAAGACAACCTCTATCTTAACAATTTCATCACGGTGTCACGGTCGATGGTTGCCTGCGATGCGGTCACATCCTGGATGATGGGACATGATCCCCGAGAGCTGTTCTACCTGAGAATCGCCAACGAGCGGAGTATGGGTGAGAATGATATAGAAAAAATCCCGCTGTTTGAAATCACCGGCTCAAGTGTCAGGAAACTGAACGATTACAGAAAGCTTCCCCGTGCCCGTATGGGAGTGGTCATGCATTTGTTAAAAAACGGCAAGCTCAGGTATTTCTGATAAATCAGCTGGAACTTCAATGAAATTTATTGAACGCGGATAATAACGGCATTAAAGCGCTATTTATCACATAAAAGCAAATTTTGTTTGTCCGAGAATAACGTGCTCTTTACGCAGGAATAAATCTTGCTTCATGTGGAAGAATATTCTAATTTGAATTTGAATGTAGTACTACACAGATCTGTTATTCCCCATAATTTTGATATGGGGAATACCGGTATAAGACATATCAGAGTTTCAGTTTGAAAGGATAGACTATGAGGTTTTCAACCGCATCATTATTATGTGTTATTACCCTTTTAGGGGGTAGTACAGCAGATAGTCAGTTATGGAGAGAAATTAAAAGTAATATTAATATGACTGGTTATGTCACTCTCAGTGCGAACTGGATAGACATTGAATTATTAAACGATCGTATCGGCGGGCATGGATATCCTGTTTTTAAAGAGTTTTCGCCTGCCTGGGGCGGAGGTTCCCGAATGATTTTCAGGAAGAAGTTCATTGTTGGATTCGATTATTTCAATCTCATAAACAAGCGTGAGAGTCTCGGCTCTTATGACTCATCTCTCTCTGGAAGTATGCGCCTATTGTGTTTAGGAATTTGTGTGGTTAACCGCCCTGACCTCCAAATATATCCGCTTGTAAGCATCGGAACACAAAAACTTACTCTCAAGCTTACACAAAATCCCAGCCTTTCATTCGATGACATCATGGAAAATCCGGACAGAGGGGTTGAAATCGACAGGCGTGACATTCTTATCGATCTCGGACTGCAGTTCGACAAGTTCAGATATGAAAACGAGACCAGAGTGTTCCTATGGGGCATGAAGGCCGGATACCGTTTCATACCAGGCGGTTTCGGATGGCAATATAATCGGTCGTCTCTCGAAGACGGTCCCGATGCGGGAATAGAAGGACCCTATGTGCAACTGAATGCCGGTATGAGAAACCTTATAAGAGCCATACTGCGAAAGTGAAACATCTTTTATTTCGTCACCGAAATTTCACCTGACAGAATAATAAAATACATATTTACTCAACAATCTTCATCATGTCAACAGAACATTAAGCTATCTTAAGATTGTATGTATTCATAACATTCTGGACACTTTGAGTTAAAAGTTAAGATGTACTTTTCAAGAGAAGCAAGTGTTTGGGGGCTTCTAAAACCTCGTCAGATCATTCAGATTGCATTTGATACACCAAGCATGAGATAATCGATTTTTTAGGGTGTATTTTTTGCCTCAGAAGGGTATTCTCGCTAAATGGCATGAGCCTTGCAGCTACTTTTTCTTAATACTTCACTCCACCCAGATGATACTTTCACTTCATCAGCATCATGCTCCTTGTCGCAATCTTATCTACAGTAGTAATCCGTGCAATGTACACTCCCGAGGATACAGAATGTCCGCTGTCGCTTTTTCCGTCCCAGTGGATTGTGTGTTTACCTGCCGTCATCGGTTCAGAGACAAGTGTACGCACTTTCTGCCCCGTGATATTGTAGATAGAGAGATTAACTACCGATTCGCCCGGGAGGGAGAATTCTATTGTTGTAAAAGGATTGAAAGGATTGGGATAGTTTTGTGACAGGTTAAACATAAGAGGTATAGCAGAAACAATTTTTCCGGATACTGAGCTGTTTTCACTATAATACGGGAGTACAGTATTCTGAAAGTTTCTCATGTCAATGCTTGACATGTCAATGCTGAAAGCCCCCTCACCTATAACCTCAAACTCAATCTCAAAAAGACTCTCTCCTGAAATAAGTATACCTTCTTTCAAATTACCAAGAACAACCGTGTTAGCAATCAGACTTCCCTTAGAAGTTTTGCTCTGGACTGGGGTTTTAAGATTTTTATTAATTAAACCATAACCGGAAGATACTTTTTGAACTCTAAGTACATTACTATCAAAATTAAGAACGATTTCTGCACCCAGGAAATTGCTGACATTCCCGGGATTGAACGACACAAAGAACGTATCACCGATTTGATAATCTTTCTCATCCCAGTTTAATCCGGTTGTTAATAACGAAGGAGCCTCTTTTGCCGCTAATGTTGGTTTTGCAGTGATTACAGAATTTTGAGATTGATACCAGTTATACATCATGGAAAATATAACCACATCCTCAAAGTCCATTACACCATCAGAAGGATAAGGATAAACTTCTCTGTACCAGGGAAAAGGTCCGGCTTCACTTCCTTCATCAGGCTTTCCCACTATATCACCATCAATTTTACCAGCATTCCAGTAAACAACAAGCTGAACAAAATCATAGAAATCGATAATGAAATCCTCGTTGAAGTCACCGACAAATTTGGGTCCGGAATATTTTGGTGCTACTGCAAAATCTGAAAAATGATCAACATATGCGGAGATAGTATTTGTTTCTGGGTCAAAGCTGACATCTGAAATACCCTCAAGAATAAGTTCCCCCCCATCGTCGACATAGAATAGCCCGAGTCCTTCAGGTCCGACACTGAAACCGGTCATTTTTTCGAGATCGTACGGTATCGTAATCTCGATAGGTTCTTGAAAGTAATACGGGCTGACAACGACACCTTCAACTATGACTTCAAAAGACACAGCAGTTACTATATCACTATCAATATCATAATTAACCTCTTTTGCCTCATCATTTGTATTTGTAAAATCCGGGAGTGTCACGGAAATACTTATACCTTCCGAAATACTGTTCTCGGGGAAAAATATTTCTGTACCGTTTAAAATATCAAGAGGATAGGTCGCGTCTTCTATGGTAGTTGTTTCGTTTTCAACAATTGGTGGTAAAGGAACTTTATCGAGGAATACGGTGACCTCAGCAACCGCAGTCACAAGTCCTTCTTCCGCTTTTGCAGACGCCATGACAAGTCCGACGCCTCCCTTAATTGCTGTAAATTCCCCATTTTCATTGATTTCGCCGATATCTCCTGATAACTCCCAGAAAAAAACGATTTCTGGGACAGTAGTTCCGCTGATATTAAACGCCTGTGCAGTAAAGGTGAATACTTCCCCTTTCTTCACGACGATATCAGCCGGCGTTATAACAATTGATTCGATTGCAACATCCAGAATAATGGCCACTGTTGCAGAGAGAGTATAGGTTAGCCCACTAGAATCTTTAACTATTATTAAAACATCATTATTACTGCCGATATCTTCCTTGGACGCTATTCCGGATAATACTCCTTTATCATCCATAGACAACCATTCCGGGCTTTCAACAAGCTCTATTGTCCATGTTTCATTTTCGTTCAGTTCCTCGACAATAATTGTGTCGGTATAGGGTCTTCCTTCAATAGCATAGGTAAGACCATCGTTCAGGATAACCGGAGGACTCTTGATGTTAATGGCAGTAGAGAACGTAGCGGTCAGCCCGCTATCATCTGTTACCGTTATTGTAACAGGGATATCTGATTCAAAATCATCTCTTTCAGGCGTACCAGACAAATTCCCTGAATTGTCTATCATAAGCCATCCAGGACTTTCAGTCAGGTCATAAGTAAATGTATTTGAATCACTATCCTCTATTTGTATTGCAACATTATATTCGTTACCTTCAATTGCATCAGGCAACGAAGTATCCAGAATTACCGGCCGTTTATAATAATTTGCCGTTATGGTTTCATCGCTACTCACTGTCACAGTTGTCGAGGCACTGTTTGGATCAGCCACTTCTCCAGACCAATCCTTAAAAACATAACCTTCAGCAGGAGTTGCCGTTATACTTACAACTGTACCTACATTATATACGTGTTTACCTATATCAGGGCCTGTTGTACCTCCACCTGCCGGGATTACAGTCATTGTTATTGTATATTGTGGTGGTGCAAAGTTTGCCGTTACGGTTTTATCGCTATCCACTGTCACAGTTGTCGAGGCGCTGTTTGGGTTAGCCACATCTCCAGACCAGTTCTTAAAAACATAACCTTCAGAAGGAGTTGCCGTTATATTTACAACTGTACCCTTATCATAAACATGATCACCTGAAGCAGGATTGTACCCCTTCAGTAACTATGATACAAAAGAAGTAGAACCTCATTGGAGTGAAAGGGATTTTATACGAACACCCACAAACCTTTAACTCCTGGAGGCTCAGATGGAAAGACTTGACAAGGATCATAGCAGTGAAACGGTCTATGTTGGTATAGACCTGCATCAAAGAACTTGGTTCATCACTGTGAGGACCAGGGACCAGGAATTATATAGCAACGGAATACCTGGCAAATGGTGGGCATTGAAAGGAC
>JABHYP010000738.1 GCA_018656855.1 Candidatus Latescibacterota bacterium
AAATCGGGATTCACGTTTGATGTCGGCGCATTGTATCACGGCGCCCCGAAGGTTAGTCTTAAAACCGATGGACTCCTTGAACCCTCAGCCAAACAGGCGCCAATCGTTGAAGAAAACATTAGCTGGTTTCAGTTTTATCCGGTAATTTCAATCGGTTATATATATAAATTATAGCTAAGGAATTCAAAAATGACAGGTGCATTGTCAAAATTTTCAATTTATACAGTTATACTATTGTTACTAACGCTTTCTTTTCCGGGTTGCGATATAAAGAGCCCTACAGAGGGAGTTAAGGTACTATTTAACGAAGCGCCGCTTACCCTCATTTCAGTCGTGGTAGTGGACGCTAAAACTCGCCAGCAAATCACGGCTGCCGAATCGGACAGTGTTCTAATCGAAATTGATGGCCCCGACAAATCATATATCATTGATCTTACAGAAAAAGCGGCTACTTCGTTTTCGTCGAAAAGAGGTTTTTTCAACTTCGCAGTCTCTGATATCAGGCCGGCAACTCCGGAGAATCCCGTGAAAATAACTGTTATCGCGGACGCTGTTGACTACATCAGCACGAGCAAGCAAATTTCTATAAGCTCTACCAAGGGCGAAACCTATACAATCGCCCTGATCAAACGTAATGAACCTCCCGAAGGTATATCAACCACAACAGTCAACGAAGGAGTGGTTAAGTCGGAAGGCGAAGTAACGGAAGAAATTATCATTGTCAGTAAGTCCGATCAGGAAACAAATATGGAAGTTTCGCTGACTGTTCAAAAAGACACAGTGATCAAGGACGATAAAGGCGAGGCTTTGATCGGAGAGCTGAAAACAGAAATCACTAACTTTGATGTGCAATCTGATAAGTCAACCAATGAGATACCCGGCGGATTGTTTACTACAATACTGGATAAAACCGGCGCAACCGAGGATATCGTATTCATTCCCGCGGCTGTTGTTTCTCTTGAAATTACAGATGAAATGGGTAATATAGCAAAAACATTCGACAAACCTGTCGAGGTCTCGCTCGAAATTCCCGGAGAAACTTATAATCCCGAGACAGGAACCACAATCACAAACGGCGATGCAATCCCGATATGGAACTACAACGAAAAGAATACACAATGGGAATATCATTCGGAGAGCCTGGCATATGGTCCCAATGAAAAAGGGAATTACGAGGTTATTTTTTCTATCACACACATGTCTTACTGGTCTGGCGGCTGGGAGGACGAAACGGAGACAATCTGTGACGAGGGTCTGACAATCCATCTAACCGGAGATTTCAACGCCATCGAAGTTAAAATAAGGAAACATAATGAAGGATCCTATCTTTCAATCCTTGAGAAGAGTATTAACTCTTCATACCCTCACGTTCATCTTACCAATACTCCGGGAAATACCCCGGTAACTATTGAGGCATGGTATGGATCAGACATTGTAGGTTCGGTTGATGTAGAGAACCTATGCGGCGATGATGTCGACCTTTACGTATCAATACCGGGTCAGGCGGTTACTTTTAATGTCGAAGTTTACGACATAAACGATCACGATAAGCGTATGAGGCCGAACCGCGGTATCTATATCGGCGAAAACGACAGCAGGAAATATGTTGGATACATGAAAGACGGTCTCATTACGGTTTATGGTCTGACTGAAGGAGAAGAGTACCTTGTCTGGGTATTCCATGAAGACACGTGGTATTCGGATACTTTATCTGTCGACGATAGAACCTACATCGAGCTTGAATTCGGTGTCGAGCCATAAATACCCAATTTAAACAATAATTGGGGAAATATTTTTATATTATAAATTTAATAATCTCGGACAAAAAGAGAATATGCTATCATTCATTCTAAACAGGAGTTGATAGAATGCGAAAACTGTATGTATTTGTTTTTCTCGCTATTATTCTTCTGCCTGCCGGCACACTGGCGCGTGATAACGATTATTTTCCGCTGGACAAGGGCAGAGCGTTTGAATATGACGATGGCGTCATTGAAAGAATTGTGATGTTTGAAACCTTCACACTTTCTTCGTTACAGATTCTTGACCGAGATATTGAGGAGAAGAAAGGAGTCACCATTCATGTCTTTTTCTTCGATTCATATAATCATGGAAAGCGCGCATTCTTCCGCGTGGGAAGCAAAATTTACGAGTGGTCCCCGAACGGCCGGCGGCTTTGGTACAATTTCAGTGCAAACGAGGGTGATTCATGGCCGGTAAACTGGGGAAAAATAATAGAAAAAGACGAAATGTCCAGGGGTTCCATGCATAGTGACATCAATGAAGGGGCGGT
>JABHYP010000739.1 GCA_018656855.1 Candidatus Latescibacterota bacterium
CCGCTGCGGGAGGTTCTTCATCACCGGCAGCAAGGTACAGCGAAGTAAAACCGGGATATGAATGTCCCCTCGCACAGATGATACCGCTTGACCACGGTTGTGAACGAACCCATTTGAGCGTCGCTTCGCCATCCTCGATACCGTGGATAAACGGAGCGAAATACCCGCCCGAGTCATACCTTCCCCGCGTATCCTGTATAAGGCAGGCATACCCCAGTTGCGCAAAGCGTTCTAACATACCTTTATTTTTACGGTTACCATAGGGGGTACGTATGATCATAGTCGGGAATGGTCCCTCGCTGTCGGGTAATGCGAGGCTCGACGCGAGTATCGTTCCATCTGCTGAAGGGATAGGAATATACTCGTGAATGATAATAGATTTTGACAGTTGACCATAGGTCGGAATAGCCGAAAATATTAGAAATATCGCACATGCAACGACATTCTTTTTTAATGATATGTAATTCAAGGGAAATTTCATTAAAGTTCCTTCCATGCTCTCTGTTTTCTTATGGGCTGAGCCACAGCACAATACATCTTTTAAATATCTGTATGAAACCGGGCATTATTCCAGATAATATAAATCGATTTATTCCGGATACTACTCATATAAAATATATACAAAGCATTATAGAATTTAAACATAATTTAATCTTAGCACTATATCTTTTTATAACATTTTTTTCTCTTTAAGCTGGTAGACGTAGGCCAGCACTTCAGCGACAGCGGCATACAGGTCCCCAGGAATGGGATATCCGATATCAACAGCCTTATATAGCGCCTGGGCGAGAATAACATTTTCAACGATGGGAACATTGGCTTTCTCAGCTATTTCACGGATTTTCTCTGCTATCAAGCGTCGTCCCTTGGCAACCACTACCGGAGCGTTCATTCCCGGTTCGTATGAGAGCGCCACAGCGATTTCGGTCGGATTTGTTACTACAACATCAGCTTTAGGGATCTCCTCCATCATACGGCGGCGGGCAATTTCGCGCTGAACAGAGCGAATGCGGGCCTTTAGAAGCGGATCTCCTTCAGTCTGTTTCATCTCTTCCCTGATCTCCTGCTTGGTCATCATCATTGATCGTTCATAATCCCAGCGCTGAAAAATATAGTCCATTACAGCAAGAGCAACATACCCGATAAGAATTTTCATCGCTATCGAGAACACCGAATACCCGGTAAATGAAAAAATCTGGCCAACGGTATAGCCCGGCATTTCCATGATATGAGGAAGAATTTTATTAATTGCCGAAAATCCTATCCATGCAACAAGGATTATCTTAATAATATCCCGTATGAGAGTTTCGAGCGAACGCCGCGAAAAAATCCTTTTAAATCCCTCTATGGGATTTACCTTTTCGAGTTTCGGCAATAACGGTTCACCAGTAATGCGAATTCCAACCTGCATGATATTCACAATTATTCCGGCCAGGGCTAAGACGATAAAAACTGGAAGGAGTATGTAAAAATACTTCCAAATAAGGGATATAAAGAGCACACGTATATTTGATGGGGTAATAGCATGGGAGGGTATCAGATTGAATATACCGGCAATAACGTTCTCAATTTCTCTCAGAAAATGCCCACGAAAAAGCAAAAGCACTGTAAAACCCGTCAGAAGCATCAAAGCCGAGTTAACCTCTGTTGAACGGGCAACTTGTCCCCTTTTACGGGTATCTTCACGTCGTCGATCAGTCGCTTGTTCGGTTTTTTCCTGGCCGGTTTCCTCAGCCAAACCTGCTCACCTCCCTGCGGTTTCGGCTGAAACAGTAAGTGGGGCATTGTAACATGTATATTATTCAGTAATATATAGATAATATAGAAAGAAGGGAAACTTTTTTCAACTTAAATCCGTTATAACAAAGGATTTTTATGAAAATGCTCATCCCTGGAACATGCGAATAAGTAGTATGATGTCTCTCTCCAAGCCGTTGAACGCATTATTCAGCGCCGAGGCAAAGAACGGGAACGACAATCCTATGAGTGCAAGTCCGGCGCCGATAGCAAGGGGAAAACCAACAACAAATACATTCATCTGCGGTACTGTTCTTGCCACAATACCCAGAACGGAGTTCATAATGAAAAGGGTTATTATTACTGGAGCGGCAAATTTTATTCCCGACACAAACATCATCAATGTCAGGTTAATAAATAATTCTTCAATATTCGGCCCGAATACCGCTGCTCCGAGAGGAACCAGCTTAAAACACTGCGCAAGAGCCTCGATAAGAAAATGATGTCCGTTTATCAAAAGGAAAATAAGCAAACTTAACAGATAGTAGAATTCTCCGATAATAGAAATCTGTCCAGCACCCATTGGATCAATAATATTTGCAACCGCAAGCCCCATCTGCAGGCCGATGATGTGCCCGGCAAACTGAACTGCTGAAAAAACTATAATAACTGCGAAACCCATGAGAATACCGACCGCTATTTCTGATAGGATCACAAGCATAAGGTGTAAAACCGTCGAGGGCGGCTGTATATCGGCCATAATTGAGGAAGGTAAGATCATTAGTGCTGTAAGGATAACAAACCAGACCCGCATAATCCTCGGGATAGTCACATGACCGAATACCGGTACAGTCATCATGAGCCCCCCGGTCCTGAACATCACCAGAAACACACGATATACACTCATTAATGTGATGTTAAACGGATCCAATGTGTTCCCTCATGGCAGGGGACAGGCGCGGTCTGCCCATACATTACGGGTTTGGAAGCTTCATAAACAGTTCGATGGTAAATTCTACAATAACCCGTATAGTCCAAGGCATAAAAATAGCAAGCGCCAACATAACAGCGATTATTTTCGGGATAAATGTAAGCGTCATCTCATTCACCTGTGTCACAGCCTGTATGACACTCACAAAAAGTCCCACAAGAAGCCCAAACCCGAGCATTGGAGCGGCAAGAAGCAGAGCTACCAGCATCGCTTGACGGGCAAGCTGAACAGCGTCTGTGGTAGTCATTTATACGTTCTCCCTCACGCATGAGCAGGCGCGCGGTCTGCCCATACATAATTATTATAGTAAATTAAAAAATCTCTGAAATGGAATATTTATAAAAAAATCTTATTAACGTTTCTACATTCCATTTAGCCGTAACTCAAAACAATCGACTGAATAAGCAAGTGCCAACCATCAACAAGGACAAACAACAGAATCTTGAACGGCAAAGATACCATAATCGGCGGAAGCATCATCATACCCATGCTCATAAGCACACTTGCAACCACCATATCGATAATAAGAAACGGGACAAACAGCATGAAACCCATTTCAAAGGCAGTACGAAGTTCCGAAATAACGAACGCCGGAATAACCACACGAGTGGGAACCTCGCTCTGATTTGCCGGCTGAGGGATATCCCCCACTTGTAAAAACAGTGCAAGATCTTTCTCTCGTATATGTTGAAACATGAATCCACGCAGAGGGACTGTTGCACGGTTGAAGGCTTCTTTTTGTGTAATCTCTTCCTGCAGGTAAGGCTGTATCGCCACATCGTTTATTTCATCAAACACCGGTGACATAATGAAAAAGGTAAGAAAAAGGGAAAGCCCGATAATCACTTGGTTAGGCGGAATCTGCTGAAGGCTTAGCGCATGACGCAGGAGTGACAGGACAATAACAATCCTTGTAAAAGAAGTGAGCAGAATCAGTATTGCGGGAGCAAGTGACAGAAGTGTGATAAGGAGAATAATCTGGATGGTAACCGACATAGGTTCAGTGTCTTCTGTTCCCTGAAACTCAAGCCTCAGCCCCGGCAGGTTCTGTGCTGTAGCAGTCCCGGCAATAAAAACCAGAACAAGCAACAGTACCAATAGCGGCAGGATTTTACACACCATCATTACTTTCCGCGTAGGAAATATCTTCATTTTTGACGTATCACTCATAGAAAGGATATAGGGTTATAATATATTAAATTGAAATTACATAATTATTCAACAGGAATCAATTTTTTACCTGAATGATATAATAATATCAATTATAATGTAACGGAGCAAGTCGAATGTTACGAATCAGCAAATAATTTTATGGAGGGATAAAAAAACTGGGGCCAAGAAGGTAATGATTGAATGCCTGTTTTTAAACGCTTTTGCCCAGAGTCTTTATTTCGGAATTTTTTAATTCCCTTTTCTCCCGGTAACTCCGGCAAGAATGTTTTTAAAAACACCGGAATCAGGCTTTTCAACAGTACCCAGAAGCTCTATTTCTTCGGGAGTCAGCTCACCAAGAGTGGTCAACGACTGGTCTGATACACCAACAATCAAAACCTTCTCAAAAACCTTTACAAGTGCAACAGCTTTTTTCGGTGCAATGTATCGGACTTCCATAACATCTATAAAACCACCGGAAAGTCCCGGAATTTTTCGAACTTTGAGAAATCCCTTGAGTATCCATACAGCCATTATAAGAAGAGCAAGTGTCAGTATAAGAGCAACGACAACTTTCACAGCAGAAAAGAAAAGGTTAAATTCTGCGCTCGGCAATTGAGCGCCGGCCACTCCGGCGCCTCCGGGCGGCTGTGCCGCAAAAGAGAAGGCAGCAGAATAAAGCACAAAACTCATGCCTGAAGCAACATTTATTAACACTGTCATTGTCATAGTACTCCGTAATCCATAAATTGCCCAAAAATATTCAAACACCGCGGAATTATTGCAGACTTTTTATCCTGTCCATGGGAGTGATTAGGTCTGTTATACGGACACCGAAGTTTTCATCAACTACTACTACTTCGCCCTTCGCAAGCAGTTTCCCGTTTACAAGAAGGTCTACAGGCTCACCGGCAAGTTTGTCGAGCTCAATGATTTTTCCCGGCCCGAGATCAAGTATTTCCTTAATCTGCATCTGTTTTCGTCCTAATTCCACAGAAAGGTTTAACACGACATCTAACAGCCTGTCGATGTTACTTTTATCTACATTTTCGTCAGAAGGTCTCAACTGCTGAAATTCAGCAGATTGAACAGCGACACCGGCATCCTCACCCAAGCTTTCTTCTGAAACACCTTCCAGTAAACTTCCATCAAAGCCGTTTTCGCCTTCCCCATCCAAAGCAGCAGCCATCTGAGCCTCAAGATCATCCTCATCCATATCAGCTGATTCAGCAGCTATTTCAGCAGCCATCTGGGCCTCAAGATCATCCTCATCGGAGCCACCTTCTGCTTCTTCATCCATAGCAGCAGCCATCTGGGTCTCAAGATCTTCTTCCTGGACTGAACCGTTGATTTCTTCCTCAGCCATAGCTATTCTTCCTCCATTTTCTCAATAACACGTGCGGCGATCTCAACACCCTTATATTTACCTACATTTCCAGGGCGACCATAAAATTTCAGTGCATCCTCGACATAAATTTCAATATCATTACCCAATCTGGTATCAAGTGTTAATACATCACCTATCATAAGTTCTGTAAGCTCACGAACTGTCACATCAGTAACGCCGAGATTCGCACGTACCACGGAATTAAACAGCTCAACTCTTTTTCTGTTCCTGAGCAGTTCTTCCATGGGAACTTCTTTCGCGGAACTGACAAGGTTCTGCCCACCAAGCCTAAGCGCTATAGGTTCTATGGTGATATAGGGATAACAGAGGTTGATGAGACCGTTCACATTATCGCTCTTTAACTCGAAAGAAATGAGTACAACTGTCTCTGAAGCAGGAACAACCTGTACAAATTCCGGGTTGGTTTCAAGCATTTCTACGTTACACTCTAGTGGTAAGATTCTTTCCCAGGTCCGATCGAGATCACGCAGGCTACGGTTAATAATATTGTTCATCACGCTTTTCTCAATCCATGTTATTTCTCGTTCTGATGAAATAGAAGTTCCCTTGCCACCGAAAAGTCTGTCCACAAAACTGAATACCACAGACTGGCTGAAATCCACAACTGCTACGCCTTCCAGCGGTTCCATCCTGAACACATAAGTACAACTTGGAGAGGAAAGACTCATGATGAATTCACTGTACGTTATTTGGTCAACCGAGACAAGAGTCACCTCGATAATCGAACGCTGTAATGCTGAATATGTTGAGCTTATAAGACGTGCGAAATTGTCATGCAGATTCTGGAGCGTTCTCAACTGATCCTTGCTGACTCGTGCCGGGTGGCGAAAATCATAAGTGTTAACTATTCTTTCCACCTTGGACGGCTCTGCCTCGACCTCTACTTCTTCACCA
>JABHYP010000740.1 GCA_018656855.1 Candidatus Latescibacterota bacterium
ATAGGACACTCGTCAATATGGGAAACGAGCAACCTGTCCTGAACCATAACATCTTTGACGTGAAATTCTCCGATTCTATCGCCCAGAAAACCAATAGCACACTTCATGAAACGCCCGGATTCATAGACGCGTTCCGATGTCATATGATTTACCGGATCAAATGTTACTTGCACATAAGGCGAATCGAGCCGGTCAACATATTCTTCCATGCGGGCTATTGAACCGACTATTGTCCACTGAGTTGTCTCAGGGCAAATTGCACAGCGGCTATCCTCAGCAACAGGCACAAGTTCTTTTGTACTTTCTATTAGCATATCAAGGGCTTTTTGCGTGTGGTTCTCCGGATGATGTATCCATATATTATTCGGATCCATGCTTCCGGCTGAGATACGAATGTTCGTACAGCCCAGCTTACCTCCGATTTTCAAAGCCTTGACCAGATTTCTCTTGTACTCTTTTTCAATTTCCCTGTCAGGATGTATCGCAGCATACCCCACTCCAAACGGCCCCATCTCAAGGCCTGTCCGGGCAAAAATGTCTTTCACATGTTCTATATCATCATCTGTTATTTCGAGACCACCGATGTGCACACCTGCAACACGGAACCCAATATCATGAATTCTTTTGGCGTCCTCCAATCTTAATTTGCGATTTGCAACTAAACCGGCATCATTTAAACATAGTCTCATTTTCTTTTCCTTTGCCTGATATTAGATTATCCTTTTTTATATTTCTATTCAATAAAAATATTATTTCAAATATAATAGAACAATATTTATAATGCTACTACCTGAACTTTTTTTTTCAATAATGCGAAATGTATTTCAAAGGTATAATACTTAAAAGTAATTCCGGATTTCAGAGTCAATATTCCATATTACTGATTGTTTTTCCTGTCAAATAGGCTGTTGAATTACTCTTCTGTTAAAAAACACAGTTGTTTCAGATAATAATGTTTATCATATTATTAAAACTGTAAATTAATCGGAAAAGAGGTAGGTAATGTTAGACAGATGCCCCGGAGCAGCTGACATGAGAACACCAACTCTGAAATTAAAGAATTGTCCGGAATGCGGCAGAGAGGTTGAGTTATTTTCAGTTGATGTGAATGTTAAATGCAGTAATTGCGGCTTTTTAATATATAATGACATAGAATCATGCATACAATGGTGTCAGTATGCAAAAGAGTGTATAGGAGAAGAGTTATATAACAAATTGAAAAATAAGGCGGATAAAAAATAACATTATTGGGGAAATTCAACAAATAATATTGTCTAAATTGCTGCCTGTTTTACGGATGTATAGGAAAAATTATAGCCTTCAATACCGATTTGAACAAGGAGATAATCTGTGCCGCAGGAAAAATTCCCAGAAGAACAGAAAGTACTCAATATCGGTTGGGTAGGTCTCGGGCCATTCTCATTTTACGGGGGTTACATCACCACGATTAACAATATTTTCAGGGATTACAATTTTTTGAATATGCGGGTAACCCATATCTGGGGCGATGATTACAGAAAGAATTATGCCGGTTCCCCGGAGTATGTCAAAAAGATGGTGGATGACTGGAAAAACGGGCCGCGCTCTGCTCGAGCACGCGCAAAAGAATGTGGTATCCCGAATATCTGCAACGATTACCACGATATGGCTGATGAGGTTGATGCTGCCATGATCATGGATTTCGACCGGGCGTACGATCTCGCCGAACCGTTTTTGAAGCAGGGAAAACCGATTTTTCTCTGCAGCCCGGTAGCGGTCAATGTCCCGGAGTGCGAGCGCATACTGGATCGCGCCGAAAGATATGGCGCCGCTGTCTATTCCGGCTCATTCACCGTGGACATGCACGAAAACCAGGTTCGTTATGCCAGAGTAAAGCGCGACCAGATCGCCGCTTTCTTTGCCTCAACATCTCATGCCTTTTTCACATCATACGCAAACGATGGTCTTGAACCTGTATACCGATTAATCGGCTCCGGTGTCAGAACAGTGGCGCTTCACGGTTGGAATGGTTCACGGGGTTACGATCCTACGGGTATCCCGGTGTCACGAATACATCTTGAATACGAACCCCGCGGCGATTATCCATCTATCCAGGGAGTGCTGACTCTCGGCGGCTTCAAAAAAGAAATGGAATGGTTCAGAATTTACTATCACGACCATACTGTCCTAAAAGGCGTTACTAACTGGTCTGGCAGGAGGGAAATGGTACATCGAGATTTCCTTGTCAGCCTCCAGGAGGTTTTTGTAACCAACAAATCCCTTGAAACACGTGAGGATATTCTTAACAAGCTGAAAGTTCTCATTGCAGCGTACAAATCAGCTAATGAGGACAATCGCCCCGTTCGGCTTGATGAGGTCGGCGATTACCGCCTTCCTACTGTCAGGATTGAAAAATGGGATGAAATACCGTAATAAATGAATTTACAATTTTACACTAATTAATAAATCCTATTTCTCGCAAAGCACGAAAAGCTGAATAATGTTGTTAATTATAGAAAATATCTGAGTTCATCTTTGGATTAAAAAAATAATTCGCTTTTCCAGTTAACTCCACAAAGCCCCCTGAATACTCCGGAGGGGGACTTATTTTTACACTTTTCGAGTTTTTTGCCCCCCTTGTATGTTAAAAGAGGAGGATTAACAAAATTTCAAAAGGAGGTTAGCCCCATGAAAAACCTAATCACCGTTACCGTTCTGTATGGATTGCTCGTTGGTATCCTTCTCATTACCGGGTGCGGCGTGGACGAAGCCACTGTAGAGACCATCGCCCGCAGAGAAGCTATGAAAACATTGAACGAGTATAAGCAGTCTTTCAAGCCGGAGACATTTGGATTTGGCGTTCCCTGGGAAAAAGCCGCCAGTTATGCCCAGGGTGTTAAAGTGGGAAATATGATATATGTTGCCGGGCAGCTTTCACACAGCCAGGAAAAGGATGAAACATGGGAATACGATAAAGTCACAGTTGGGG
>JABHYP010000741.1 GCA_018656855.1 Candidatus Latescibacterota bacterium
CGCTGCGGCGGGCGGCAGCGTTATCGCCTGCGCACTTATGGTGCTCTATTTCAAGCGATTTTGCTTACAACGTGTGGAAAGCATAGCCTGAGTTCAGGGGATGCGCTTTATAAATTAGTTATAGAGTGTCCGGTCGCATGATTTCTCGAGTCTTTGAAAAAGTAGAGAACATAAAATAACAACACATTTATGGAGATATTAGCCATGGAACAGGATGATATGAAAAAGTGTCCGTATTGCGCGGAGATGATTAAAAAAGAAGCCGTTAAGTGCCGCTGGTGCGGCAGCACGCTGAACAGAAGGGAAATTAATTTAGATTTTCTTTCCACTCCGGGCTACTGGCACCGAGTGAATAAAGGGAAAAAGGTTGCCGGTGTTTGCACAGGTATCTCACAGCAGCTCGATTCGCCGATACTGATTTTGCCGCTCAGAGTCTTTTTTATCCTTACAACGTTTTTTTACGCTTTCGGATTTATTCTCTATATCGCCCTCTGGATACTGATGCCTGCGCCAATCGATCCTTCATCCGGCGGGGAAAAAACTCCGCGGACTACCGGCACAGAACCAGTTGGCGAATCTGACGCACCCTCGGATAATCAAGACACCGGAGAAAAAGATTCTGAGGAACCTGAAGAAACACCGGTGAAAGACGAGGCGAAAATGGTTCGCAACAGCTATACTGTCGTTCTACTTGCTGTCGCTACTCTTCTTTTGTTTTATGTATACATTTTTCTTTTGAAAACTCTTCTGGGGCTGACTGTATCGCCCGCGTTACTGTTTTCAGGACTTATTTTCGGAGGTTTTATTTTGATGCTTGCCGGTATGGCCAGGCATTATAAGAGAATTCGAATTCCACTGACGGAGGCGCAATAATCATTTGCCCGGATAGGGAATTATAAAGCTTTCTATTGCATATTTATAAGACATCAAACCCCATTCTTTGATAGGAGATGAGGCTTTATGGGAAACGATGAATTGAAAAAATGCCCTTACTGCGCCGAGATGATCAAGGCCGAAGCGATTAAATGCCGCTTCTGTGGCAGTAATCTGTCAGGCGCAGATTCAAAACCCGGTGAATATCCGCAGCGCAGCTACTGGGGACGTGTCGAAGAGGGAAAACGCGTCGCCGGCGTTTGTACCGGACTCGCCCGTGAATTTAATGCCACAAAACTTATACTCCCTTTAAGGATATTCTTCATCCTGACAACACTTTTTTATGGTTTCGGATTAATCCTTTATTTAGCACTGTGGATTTTAATGCCCGCATCGTATGTTAAATCCGTAAAAGTTAAGGATGTAACGTATTCAAACGGCATGGCTGAAAAAGAAATGGCGGAGCTTGGTTATAAAAGAGGGGTCAATCCACTCGATGTAATACTTGGATTCATGCTGATTGCATTAGGAGCTGTCTTCATGTTTGCCGCTTTTGGCAGAGGCCATTTTATCGGGCTTCCGCTTTTCAACGATCTGGGAATATCAGAATTCATTCATGATGTCATTTCCTTTAACATGACATGGCTTCCCGGTTTATGGACACTTCTGATTTTATTCGGTTTATTTGTGATTTTGTTCGGCGCCCTGAAATTCTTCAGGGGTCTTCTTGGCTGTGGATTAATTGCGATAGGGGCAGTCTTTCTCCTGCTTTTCATTCCGTTTTTGCCATTTGCGGTCTGGATGTTCCCCGGTTTTCTGCTCATCGGAATAATTTTTCTGATCTTCGGGGGACTTAAACTCGCATTCGGCTCAACTAAGGTGGTGCAACGGGAAGTTATTTACCGCGATGCTCCAGCCGGAGATGACTTCACTGTAAACGACGGATAAATAGGGATTTAGTTAATAAATACCATGCAATTCACACTCTTTTTTCCACCCATATCGGACTTGACCAGGCAAGCTGTCCGTTTTTTTGGGCAACCCTGATATAGTACCAGTCAACACTGTCTCCGGGACTATCGTCAGTAATAGTAAACGCCGTTTTTGAACGCAGTTCCGGAATAATGCGGTGAATTTTAAGTGAATTTCTATTTATCCTGTAAGCCTCGTCACCTTTCAGTAAATCTGACAGCTTCAATGTAATCCTTTTTTCTTCCGGTTTCCTTACATTGATTGAAAGTATGCTTCCGGGCGATCCCTGAATCCTCAATGCCATTGAATGTGTGTCGCGATTAAATAAACAGCGCTGGCGGGAGGTGTAAGATTGAAGAGTAAAACCGGCTGTGCTTTTTTTTGTGATGCTGTGGCGGCGGTCTTCCGCGAGCGGAGCGCTTTGCCAGCAGGGCTGCAGTTCCGCAATTTTAGCTCCATCGAGGGAAACGGTGAAATCCCAGTCGTATATTTCAGGAATCCTGTCGAGTGGAATCTGGTTTTCGGACATCTGCCCCCATCCATACTCTATACGGAGCACGACCGGTTTATTCCAGAGATTTGAAGACGCTTCATTATCC
>JABHYP010000742.1 GCA_018656855.1 Candidatus Latescibacterota bacterium
ATCATGGTGTACCTATACTGATCCCGAAATTGCGCATGTTGGCATGTATGAGCGCGACGCACAGCAAAAAGGAATACAAGCCGATACATTTATCCGCCATTTTAAAGATGTTGACCGTGCTGTTCTCGACGGAGAACAAGAAGGATTTGTCAAAATCAATGTCAATAAAGGAACGGACAGGATAATCGGCGCCACTATTGTTGCCAAACATGCCGGAGAGATGATAAGCGAAATTTCCGTTGCTATGGCAGGTAATATCGGCCTTAAAACAATCTCACGTGTAATTCATCCTTATCCGACACAAGCTGAGGCAATCAAACAGATCGGCGATATGTATAATCGATCGAGATTAACCCCGTTTTTTGAAATAGCATTCTCTTGGTGGTTCCGATGGAACCGATGACAAAAGGGTAATATGACTATATTTCACAAGGACAGGATTATTATATTCACACGGTATCCCCATCCCGGAAATACGAAAACCCGCCTTATTCCAGTGATAGGCAAAGGTGGAGCCGCTTCTATACACCGTAAAATGGCACTGAAAACAGTATCAACGTGCCAGCACTATAGCTCAAACTCCCGTGTCACTATAGAAATCCATTATGAAGGGTGTGAGGAGCAACTCATGAACCAATGGCTCGGCAGCTCTTTTCCTTACAAAAAACAGGCAGGAGGTAACCTCGGGAATCGTATGGCACATGCATTCAACGATGCATTTCAAAAAGGCTCACAACGGGTGATTATTATTGGTACCGATTGTCCTGAACTGCTGACTGATCATTTGCAATCAGCCTTTGAAAGCCTCAATGACAACCTCTTGGTTTTGGGGCCGGCATTTGACGGAGGTTTCTACCTCATAGGGTTGCGAAAAAATATTCATCAAAGAAACATATCAGCATTATTAAAGAATATAGAATGGGGATCCTCATCCGTTCTCAATACAACAGTTAATAATGCCCGCTCTCTGGATATCTCATTTAACCTTCTCCCCTCCCTGCATGATGTTGACCGCCCGGAGGATATAAGTTTCTGGGAAAGAACGCAGAAAAGGATTTCAGTTGTCATACCGTTGCTGAATGAAGCGGAAAATATAGATGCCACGCTTTCACAGGTTAATAACGGGACAAATGTAGAGGTCATTACAGTCGATGGAGGCAGCACAGATGGGACTGTAGAAAAGGTGCGGGATCATGGAGTAACCGTATACGAAACCACAAAAAACCGTTCCATCCAGATGAACAAAGGTTTTCTTCATGCTACCGGTGACATTATATTGTTTCTTCATGCGGATACTCTTCTTCCTGCCGATTATGATGTCTTAGTTCGTACATGCCTCGAAGATCCCCATATCATATGTGGTGCATTTTCATTAAGAATTAATTCACAACATAAAGGATTACGAATAATTGAAAAGACTACTCATTTCAGAGCAAAATACTTACAAATGCCCTATGGAGATCAGGTACTTTTCATGCACTCACATATATTCAGGCAATCAGGCGGTTTCCCGGAAATACCTTTGATGGAGGATTTTGAATTAGTTCGACGGCTTAAGCGCATGGGGAAAATCAAGATTGTTCAAGTTCCTGCTATAACATCCGGAAGAAGATGGGAGGAAAGTGGAATCTGGCGAACAACACTCATTAATCAAATCGTAATTATTTTGTATTATCTGGGGGTATCGCCAGATATCTTATATAAAATGTATCATTCTGTATAGAAACAAGTTATGTAAATAGCTTGAAATTAAAATTTATCAATGTTGCTTTCCGTTGTAATTTGATGATATGCTCCCATCTTTTGGTCCACTTCTAACATAATAACTGGCCCAACTTTCGGGGGTAAGATCAGAACAAATATACTTTTCATCTTTTAACCACTTCATTAGAATATACTATTTTAGCGCTTCCTTAATTTCTATCAATGATTTTGTTGTATTCAAATCTGTAGATTTTTTTATTTCTACAGTTATTGATCTTATTTTTCCATATCTTTTCCCATGTATAAATTGATCAATGTATTCTTTCTTTAGTTTACTCTTTGTAATTAAATCTTCTGCATTGTCAGAAAAATAAAAAGTGGTCCTCAATATATTATAATAAATGGAAATCCAACATATAGTTTTTTTCTTTTTTGTTATCTTATAAAGCCAATTCTTTCCATCATTATAATAACGCCATTCTCTTGAAAACAAGGGATAATTCTCTTTAATAAAATCAAGGAATGAATCCCAGATATTTTTCGTTTTTCCGAGATAATGACTCAAAACTTCATCATTTGGATATTCGTTTTTATCATTTAAACAAGGCTTTTCCATATATTTTCACTCCCACATCAGCCGCGGTTTTTTCAATAAACGCTTTTGCTGCGAAATATTCATTCTCCGGAAAATGCTCAAGCATTAATGTTCGGGGCCATTTCAACCGGCTCAGCCTGACGAGATAAGTTTCGTAATCCTGAATGCCTTTTCCGGGCGGAACCTCGACCAGGTCTACATACATTCTGTTTTTCAGTGTAAAATCTTTCGCATGACAGCCGACGATGTCTTCACCAAGAAGATCGAAAACTTCATCGATTAATTCCGTTGAGTGAAAATATGTCGCCAGAGAGATCATATTTGAAACATCAAGCACACATTTACAGCGGGGATCGGCAACATCTTCG
>JABHYP010000743.1 GCA_018656855.1 Candidatus Latescibacterota bacterium
ATGGGCTAAAGTGGTCCAACTTGTTCTGAAGGGATACACAGAAGGGGCTTTATCCACTGTGGATGCGGATTTAGTCGAGGTTATTATTTCTATATTCATCAAATCTTCTATAGACATTTCCAGAAAATCATCAATCTCCGATTCCTTGGCATATCCATTTTTGCAGGAAACGAGAATGGCTAACAGCATCAGGATCAAAAATATTCCTGTCCTATTCAATATAACTCCCAGTTGATCTCTTGGACGTTCACACTGAAAAGGTATACTCATTCATTCCTGGCTTCATTGATTGTATCACCTTCAGAGTGGGCCAGCAAGGACTAATAACCGATACGGCCAGATTTGAATTCAGATATTCGTTATGGTGGGAATTAAGTAGGTTTCATTTAAACTCCATTCCAGTTCTCAGCAAGTTGAGCAAATCTTTTCATGTAACCACAACAGCCCGACATCACGATAAATGCTGCAGGCAAGATAATAGTGGACATTATTATCTACTATAGCAAGTTATTTTAATTATTATTGGCCATCCCGCTAGTGAGAACTATTATTTGATACTACAAGATTGACTGTCCGTGGATCAGAGTTAGATTATATCTAAATATCAGCCAGGCACTGTTCTGGCCGCACTGATCACGCCAAAGGATTGAGCGCGGTGAATAGCTCGATGTCATTCATACAGGCCACGGCAAGGCAATATTGGTGGATCCTCCTGCTTAGTGTCTTGCTGTGACTGGCGCTTCCGGGAATCAGCCTGGGTATTTGTGTGGTTATCCTTGCGGCTCTTGTAATAAGGCGCAAGAGCGAGCTTTGGCAGGACCAGTGGCCATACAGGCTTTTCGTGCTGGGCATCGGGACAAGAGTATGTATTATCGGCCTCAAATATGTATTGAACGCAATAACAGGAACCGGCCTGGCAATTTTCGGGGACAGCGCTATGCACTTACATCAGGCCGAGGTGGTTGACAGAGTATTGGCAGGCATGTTGTTTTTACATCAAAGAGCAACTGTCCCACTGATTTACGGCGATTATGGTTACTCGATCACTCACTGGTTCTACGGATCGATATATCGGCTGTTCGGATGGTCACAGTTCTTGCTTTTGATAATCAACGCCCTGGCTGGCTGTCTGGCAGCTCTGCTTATTTACCTGATAACACTGCGTATCTGCAAACATAAGCCCTCCGCTTCTCTGGCAATGGGACTCACCCTGTTTTTTCCGTCGTTGATCATGTGGTCGGTTGAGTTGCTCAAAGAGCCGATAATTCAGCTTTACACTGCCCTGTTAATTTACTGGTTCATCTGCACTGCCGAAAAGAGAAAATGGCAATACCTGCTTCCCCTAGCTGTTTTGTGCTATCCGCTAGGGCATCTGCGTAAATTCACGCACCTTTTAATGTTTGCTGTCCTGGGCCTTTCCAGCGTTCTGGTTATTCCAAAGCGCATCAGGACATCCGCGCTTATACTGTTAGTGCTGACAGCAGCGGTGGCCATCAAATTAGGTCCTTCTGGTATCTCAGTTCAATGGCAGAGTGCCCAGGACAAAATAATCGGTTCCCAGATAGGCTTTATCACCACGGGTGGATCGTGGTACAAGTTCATCCCGCAGAGATTTACGGTCAAGAACCGCAGCCCCAGGATGACTCCGGTCGAGTGCACGATAAGTTACGCAAAAGCGGTAGGGTATTACCTGATGACGCCATTCCCATTCAAGGTAACTTCTTTCAACAAGTTGCCGGCTCTTCCGCAGATGATTATCTGGTACTTTCTGGTAATTTTCTGTCTCCTGCCGGGTAGCCTGTATTTGTTACGCTACCACTTCCGAAGTTCGGTAATATTGATGGTTTACCTGGCCGTATTCACCTCGGCCCAGGCGCTGTTTACCGGCAATGAGGGCACCGCGTTTCGTCAGCGCGACGTATTGACAATATTCTATTTCATACCTATGTCTATCGGATTTTTTAATCTCAGGGGCTGGCTTTCGCTTCGTCTCGAATCAATGCGCCACAGGGCCTTCCCTCAGACTGAAGATAGTGATTGAAGAAAACCAACGGCTAAACAAGAACGGATTGTTATTGTAGTGCATACGGTTAGGGAAGAATGTGTTCTCCTAAGAAAAGAAATCCTCGCAAACACCATATAAGAAGAATTTTCTTGTGTCTCTTTGTCAGCTTGAACCGTAGCTCATTGCTCCGAAGTTGCGTGCTGCTGGAAATTTGTTATAATGGTTCCTATTGTTTTACGCAGTATTCAGCACTGCCGAAGTTTATCAGGACATTTTTAAGTTTTATCAAGGATGAGTCTCGAAGATGAGTGAAAATAAGGATACAACTGCAAAGCAAGATAATACCGGTTTCTCTTCGGTGGCATGGGAAGAATATAAT
>JABHYP010000744.1 GCA_018656855.1 Candidatus Latescibacterota bacterium
GTTGATCCCATCCTTTCCCAGGCAATACATGGGAAGAAACATTCTACCGTGCCAGAGAGCATAAATTACAGGACTGCCGCTGCCAATCCTGTAGTCACTGTCAGCAAACCGCTCCTCGATTCTCATGGTTTTTCCGACAGAATGCACTATAAACCATGCCGCTTTGCCTAATGAGCGCGGAGAAATGAGTTTTATTTCAGAGTGTGTCATATTACCTGATGTAAAAATTTAAAATTCAAAATTCCATATTTCAGGGGCGAAAATTGTGCATGGTAAACAGGAGCGTTGCCCCGGCGTTATTTACTTCTCCTAAGATGAGCATCGAACCAGGCAATTATTCTTTCGCCTGCATCAACAATAAATTTCGGTTCACGCAGGCCATGCGGAGTTCTCGGATATACAACCATTTCTGTCGGACAGCCCTGGCGCCTGAGAGCATTGTAAAACTCATATCCTTGCGAAATGGGCACTCTCCGGTCAAGCTCGCCGTGAAGAATTAAAGTCGGTGTGGATACACCTTTAACGCGGAACACTGCGGAGTGTTTCATATAAGTCTCCGTTCGATCCCAGGGCTCTCCGGAAAAATAGTCGGGAAGAAAGCTGGGAATATCAGCAGTTCCCGTGAAGCTTATTAAATTTGAAATACCCGCTCCCATACAGGCAGCTTTGAAACGCTTTGTCTTTGTTACGATCATCGAAGTCATATATCCGCCGTAACTCCAACCTGTTACGCACAGGCTGTCGGGATGTGCCACACCCAGTTCGATTACTCTGTCAATCCCTGTCATCTGGTCGTCGAAGTCGCCATAACCCCAGTCATTCCGGTTGGCAAAGCGAAAATTTTTACCGTATCCGCTACTGCCGCGGGGATTTGCCCGGAGAACAGCATAACCTTCCTGCGCAAACGCCTGTATCGGATAGACACTTCCCGCCGCGGTAAATCCCTGCGAAAAAGTCCCTGCAGGGCCGCCGTGAATGACAAGGATGAGCGGATACCGCTTCCCTTCTTTATAATTTACGGGATAAGTGAGCAAGCCTTCGATTTCAAGACCATCCACGGATTTCCATGAGATAGCCTCGGTTTTGCCCATAGGGAGCATGGGAATATCAGCATTCACACCGGTTAATTTCACGGGTTCGAATTTCAATGTGCCGGTTATGTATACATCAGGGGGTGTATCAATTGTTTGATGTATGAACGCCATTACGTTTCCGTTTCTGCTGAAAGAGGCGTTCGTGAAGTTACCCGGTCCCTTTGTTATAACACGTGGTTTTTCCCCATCCGCAGGAATGGCGAATACTCTCCAGGAAGTTCTGTCGGCTTCAATTATATATATTTCCCTGCTGTCTGATGACCATCCCAGAAACCGGCCGTAATACATGAAATTCCTGTCGGGAGTTTCTGCCAGTTTTTGCGGCTTTCCGCCCCCGGAAGGTATTAAGTAAACATCCGAAAGCAACGCCCAGTTCGGATCATCCATATCGGAAGGAAACGCCAGCCATTTGCCATCGGGAGAATAACGGGGGTACCTGTCCGCTCCGGGGCTGGCAACAAGCGTTGTAACTGCTCCGCTGTCCGAGGCGACAGAGTAAATATCGGACGTAGACCATTCATCAGCGGAGGGATTTATCTGATGGGAGAAAGCAATGGTTTTACTGTCAGCAGACCAGTCAAAGGCTGTAATGTGAAAATTGCCCGATGTCAGGCGCCGAATTTCTCTTTTGCCGTTTGAATCTTTATCAATCCTGATGGTATAGAGGTGAGAGTATTTAAAATTTTTATCGAGTACCCGCATATCCCGTTTTTCTTTCCTGTTTTTCTCCTCTTCATCTGTCTCAGGTTCTTTCATTGTATAGGCGACACGGCCGCCGTCAGGCGACCATGAGGAGGCTCCGACGCCGGATTTCGCATTTGTAAGCTGTTCAGCGTCACCACCGTTGAGGTTCAATATCCACACCTGGTTTTTCTTATCAGAGCCGCGGGTTGAGCGGAAAGCAAGATATTTCCCATCGGGAGAAAACGACGGGCTGTGACACGATTTTTCCCCGAAAGTTAACTGGCGGTCCTGCCTGCCGCAAGAAGAGACAATCCGGATATGTGTAAGTAATTCCGACTTTTCTCCTTCCATTAACGGTGTGGATACAGTGTAAGCAACGATTTTCCCATCCGGTGAAACTGCCGTTCCGCCCACTCTTTTATACGAGATCATCATCTCAGGTGTCCAGCGGGTAAACTTCCCCTCTGCGCTCACACGAAGCGATCCTGCTTGTATAAGCAAGACAATTGATACTGCGTAAGTAATAATACTCGATTTGAAATAACCTTTCATTATCTGCCTCGCTGAGTATATTTTTGGTATTAGCCACTTTTTTCTAATATATTCATGATGTGTTTCAACCGCTATTCTTCACAGCCTTTTTGATCCGTTTAAGTATAAACTCCAGGACAAATTTCTGTCCGTTTTCATTGAGTTGATATTCATTACTGAACATGGAGCGGAATTTTTTGTTATTATTTGTTCTCAGGCGTTCCATATATTCACCCACGTCGATAAAAGGATACCTGTGAAGCCCTGCCTCCCATTGAATAATCTCATTAAACTCACCGAGACGTTCTGCTCCGCTGCCAAAGCCCGATAATAAATCTCTGGAGCCGAATGAAGTCATAACAACGACAAACACTTTGTGTTTTTGAAGAATATTCAAAAACTCATTAACCTGCTGCCGGTAAGTCTCTTTCGTAAGTCCCGGGCGTGATGAATCAATAACGCCGAGTATGAGAAAAACGATGTCGGGACGATATGATAATATATCCTCCTGGAGGCGCAGCCGGGTAGAATTAAATGTATCGTAGGGAACACTTGAATTAATGATGCTTATCTGGCTTTTCAGGATATCCTCAAGATGGCTTTTTAAAAAACCTCCATACGAAAGACCTTTATCAGTCGTCCATTTTCTCCCGAACAGCGAACTGCCCAAGAGTACAACTGTAACATCATCACTTTCTTCCAATGACCTGAAGTGATTACGGATCAATGAATTTGTTGTAACACAGGAAAAAAGCAAAATGAAGAAAATTAATATCGGCACCCTGATAAAATATCGTTTCATATTTTCAGCCTTCCAATTTATTTTTGAATAATATAGCCCGACATTTCAAGTACTGTCAATGTATTCTTTCTTACAGGATGTCCGCGGATTTTTAAGATTATGCGGATGGACAAATTTTAAAAAAGATATTAAAAACCTATTGGTTCAAAAGTTTGAGCTATTTCAATAATATGTACCTAAAATCATAATCATGAAATTTTGAAGAGTTATATTTACAGGAGATAGAAGCCGAAAGAAGCCTGAACCGCTGATGGTTATGATAGACTATGATTAAAGGCTGCGCTTATGGCATATAAAAAAAGTAAAACCATTGATAGCAAATATTCAAGTTAAACGTACAATTCTGGTAAATATATTATTGAAGTGATTGAAAATATTGACAGACTGAGAGTAAATTGCCTATATTAGAAGCGTATCTGTGAATTTAAGGAGTTTCTATGCTTGCTTTACACTTTATCGATATCGCCGAAAAGAACCTCGGGACTGTTCTGAATCAATTCGACACGATTAAAAAATCCGCCGAAATGATTACAAATGTGGTTTTAGGCGGCAACAATGTATTTGTCGTTGATAAATACGGAATCATTGATGCCGAGCTTGTTGAAAGAGCATCGGGTCTTGCAATTTTCAGGTCTCTTAAACACGGCAGGTCTCAACTTACCGGCGAAGATGTTCTCGTTATTTCCAGCTATCATTCTGCAGATGAATATGATCTGGATCACCTCAGAAAGGCTCATTCTCTCGGAGCCTCGGTAATATCGATTTCTCCACCAGGAGAACTTGCACAGAATTCCGATATTGCGCTCTTGAATACAGCCGATGAACAGAACGGGGTTATCACCGTATCAGGTATAGTGCGTCCGTTTTGTCCGGTGAACGGGATAATTAATGCGGCATTTGCATGGGCTCTTTCAGCGGAAATTGCGACACTGATCATAGCTGACGGGAAAATTCCTACAATCTTTGCCGGTGAATACCTTGCCGACGGAGAAGAAAAGATTTCTCGTGCCCGAAAAGAATTTTCATCCCGGGGCTACTAAATTAAATCCGCATGCTGCTTTTCAAACGGCATAAAAAGATGAAAATGTAAAAGTTAAGTTTATCGTTTATGGTTTATGGGATAAAGAGCGAAGGGGAGACGGGAAATAAAGAATTCTCAATGCGTTTCGCGGCTTAAATACAACAACGGACTACTGAGTAATCTGAAATATGGAATCTGAAATATGAAATCGGCACATAATAACACACATACCCGGAGAGACTTTCTTCGTAACATGGCATTTTCCGGTGTTGGGATAACAGGCCTCTGCGCTTTTTTTCAGTCATGCGCCGAAAAGGGAATTCCACTCTCGACCGGCCTTGCAGAGGCATATATTAAAGGCCTCCTTGAAATAATGGAAAAAATCAGGAAAGAAGAGTTATCAAACATAACACTGGCGGCCAATCTTGCGGTACAGGCGCGATTGCGAGGTTTTCAACTATATGCTTATATAACCGGAGGCATGTTCCCTTATGAAACCGAAGATTCCCGTCCGGGAAGCCCGCATATTTTCCTGACAGATAATGTTCAAAGTGTATCAAAAAATGATGTCTTTATCACCAACGATCCTGAAACAGCACGCGGATTGGGAGAACGGAATGTGCATGTTATCGGAATCACACCTCCAACTTCACCCAACCTGAAAACTCCGCCGGGTGTCTTTGAAAACATGGGAGCACTGCTCATCGAGGATGTCTCGGATATTGTGATTTATACTCATGTGCCTTACGCTGATGGTATCTTGAACGTCGAGGGACTCGAAATACCCATCTGTCCGGCTTCAGGCGTCATCCAATCTCTCATCTATTACGCCCTTGCCGCTGAAATTGTCGAAGGTCTCACGAAGAGCGGTATCTATCCTCAGATAGGGTGATAATAACTCTTGATGTTCTTAAAAATTATTAGGACAAGCTGCTAAACCAAGTTTAATCGTTTATGGGTATAATTCTCCGAAGCTTGCTGCGGGGTAGTTTATTTACCTTACAATATAATCCACCGCTTCTGTAACCGAATCGGTCACATAGTATAAATCGCGGCATTCCTCACCTATAAAACGTTCCCTGTATCCTCTTTCAAACTGCATGAGCAGGCCGTCAAAAAAACCATCCACATTCAGGAAAACTATTGGCTTTTCGAGCACGCCGAGTTGCTTGAGAGTTACAATTTCGAGCATTTCTTCGAGTGTGCCAAAGCCTCCTGGAAGCCCGATAAAACCATGAGCCCGCTCCTCCATAATGGCTTTTCTCTCCCGCATACCATCGGTGACTATCATCTTATCAGCATCTTTATATGCAAAACCCATATCTTTCAACATCTGCGGGATAACGCCGATAATTTTACCGCCTTTTGCATGAACTGTCTCTGCCAGCACACCCATAAGGCCGTTATTCCCGCCGCCATATATAAGCGTCAAACGTTTTGCAGCCATTTCAGCGCCAAGTTCGCTGGCGGCATTGTTATAAATCTCCGACACATGGTCGCTCGACGCGCAAAAAACGCATAAAGATAAATTCATTTGAAAAGCTTTTTTGAAAAGGAGTTATTATTCCGGCAAATAAAAATATTGCAAAATTTACATGATTTGCCAATTTTATCCCCATTTGATTCCCCCCTATCAGGGGGGATGCCGAAGGCAGAGGGGTAAACGCTGATGTTTAGTATTTAATCGTTGCAATAATTGCTGTAATAACTTTCAGCAAATCGAGTATTTCAATGGCAGTCCGCTTATCGCATAAAGCCGAATGCCGCTTATTGAGAAGCCCATTCAACAAGCATGAGATCCTGGTATGTCGCCATGTCGGGATTGGAAGGAAGCACCCGAACACTGTAACCAATTTTTCCGCTCTTTGTAAAAGGGAGGCTGCCCTCAAATACAAAGTCCTTCTTTTTTTCACAATTATAGCTCATCTGTATCGGTTTTGCGTCAATAAGCGAATCTTTTGCATCAACCATGCCGGTGTATAATTCCACTGCAACATCCTCAGGTAAAAGATTGCCGAGAGAAACCACCGCTCTTACCGCAATGGTAACACCAACCTCAAATGGTCCGGTCTCATCCGTTTCTACTTTCTTAATCTTTACATCCACCCAGTTTTTCCTGATTTTCTGCTTCCAGAGAGCAAGTTCACTGGCACGTTTTGCATTGTCGACGTTAAGCGCATTAAAGCGTTCCATAGCAGGCTTGTAATGTTTGTCGAAATACTGATGAACCATTCTGTCTGTATTGAAAATCGGCAAAAGACGGCTCATCGCAGTTTTCATCTTTTCTATCCATTTTCGCGGTATTCCGTCAGTTCCAACATCATAGTATAAAGGTACAAGGTCTTTTTCGAGAATGTCATAAATGGCATTCGATTCAACAGTATCCTGATATGCCTGATCATCGTAAACTTCACCTGAACCGATTGCCCAGCCGACTTCCGGGGAATACGCTTCATCCCACCATCCGTCAAGAACGCTTAAGTTCAGCGCTCCGTTTACAGCAGCTTTCATACCGCTTGTACCGGAAGCCTCGAGAGGACGCCGCGGGTTATTGAGCCAGACATCGACACCCTGTACAAGATAACTTGCCACACAAATATCATAATCCTCGATAAACACAATATGGTTGCGGAGTTCCGGCCGCCGGGCAAAATGGGTAATTCGCCTTATGATCTTTTTTCCCTCATTATCACGCGGATGTGCTTTCCCGGCAATTATAAGCTGAACCGGCATATCCGGATTAGTGAGAATTTTAGAAAGCCTGTCGATGTCGCTGAAGATAAGGTCTGCCCGCTTGTATGTTGCAAAACGTCTTGCGAATCCTATTGTAAGCGCGTTTGAATTCAGAGTGCCCAGGGTTTTATGTATTTCTGAATCGGGAACGCCGCGGCGATGCAACTGAAATTGAAGACGTTTTCTTGCGAAAGTGACAAGCCATTCCCGCCTGCGTTCGTGAGTACGCCATATCTCCTCATCCGGGATGTCCATAACACGTGACCAGATATCCTCGTTCGATAGTTCGTTTCTCCATTTCGGTCCAATATACCGGTCAAAAAGCCCTATCATATCCTGCGACACCCAGCTTAGGACATGAATACCGTTGGTAACATGATGAATCGGCACCTCGTCCACAGGAAAGCCTGTCCAGAGGTCTTTCCACATATTTCTGCTTACATGCATATGAAGGCGGCTCACCGCATTTGAATGATCCGCGCACTTAAGGGCAAGTACTGTCATGCAGAAAGTTTCTTTCGTATCAGATGGGTTCAGCCTGCCAAGTGAAAGGAATTCCTCCGGAGTGAGCCCAAGTTCCGGATAATCGTGTTCAAAGTACCTAAGCATAAGTTCAGGCGAAAACCGGTCATGCCCGGCTGGAACAGGTGTATGAGTAGTAAATACATTACCGGCGCTGGTCAGTTCAAACGCCTCATCGAATGTAACACCATTTTTCTCCATCACCATTCTGATCCGCTCAATGGCAAGAAAAGCCGCATGCCCCTCGTTCATGTGGCAGACAGTTGGCAACATATCCATGGCATTAAGAGCCCGGAGCCCGCCGATTCCCAGGAGCATTTCCTGTTTAAGGCGCATTTCATTGTCACCGCCGTAAAGCGAGGAGGTTATAGCCCTGTATCCTTCAGGATTGTCGGGAATGTTTGTGTCAAGCAAAATGAGTGGCGCTCTTCCCACCTGGATCTTCCAGACTTTAGCCTTCAATGTTCCATCGGGGAAATCAAGCTCTACGATAAGGTCGTCGCCATTTTTTTCACAAACAGGTGTAAGGGGCATATTGTGAAAATCATTGTCAGTATGGATTTCACCCTGCCAGCCGTCATTATTCAAATACTGGTTGAAATACCCTTCCTGATAGAGCAGACCGACGCCGGTAAAAGGAATTCCAAGATCGCTCGCGCTTTTCAGATGGTCTCCGGCGAGAACCCCCAGCCCGCCGGAATAGATAGGTATAGATTCGCTCAATCCGAATTCAAGTGAAAAATAAGCAATCAGAAATTCGGCCGTTTCAGGAAAATTTTTTGAAAACCATGTGGGGCCGTTCATATAATTATCGAAGTCTTTTTTTATCCTTTCGAGTTCAGCCTGAATTCCCTCATCCTGAGCAAGAAGTTCAAACTGTTCCTGAGAAATACTTCCCAGAACATGAACAGGATTATGGTATTTTTCCTCCCAGAGTGATCTGTCCAGGCGGTAAAAGAGTTTTATCGCATTTGTATCGCAGTACCACCAGAGGTTATTGGCAATTTCCCGCAAGGGTTCCAGAACTTCAGGTATTGAGGCTTTAACTACAAAACTTTTAACCGGACGCATTATCAACTCTCCTATCAAATATTGATTAAGTCATAATAATTCAAAGTAACATAAAATATGGCAATAAATATTTCAAGTGTAACTTCACTGATTGAATTTTAGCCGGACAGTAGAGATGTTCAAGTATATTTTTCAGGAAAATTGTAAGCGAATGGTAAAGGCGGAAAATCAGATATTTTTATAACTTATTGTTTTTAATGGTACCGGGAACGGGACTTGAACCCGTACGAGCGTTACACCCCCAAGATTTTAAGTCTTGTGCGTCTACCAATTCCGCCATCCCGGCACCTTTTCAAACACGGGATTTAATATATTACATCGTCAGTTGTGTGTCAAAGCAAAATAACATCCCGTCATCACCTATTTTCCTCAACCGCCGGGAACCAGAAATCATAAGCCAGGAGTTGGTATTCAAATTAATTCATTATGTTTCGCCGGGAATGCCCGCTGTGTCATTGTCTCTATCAGGCTGAAATGCTGATGGTTCCTCCCGCTGCAAATTCATCGAGAGCGCTGTTCACCAGGTTGATAGTTTGGTGCGATATCTCCGGCAGAAAACCGCCGAAAGCCATTTGAGCCTCTTGGAACCCTTTCATGACAGCGCCGCGGACCATTTCGGCATATTCCTGCCTGTCGCCGCCGGTATAAAACGAGAGAGCAAAATCCACTATTCGCTTTGCTGTGCTTTCTGCTGAAAAGTCCAGTGAGTCCAGCCCCGGAGGTGAGGCATTTGACAGGTGGGTCGTGTTCTGGAAATATGCAATGTTGCTGATGACGGATTCCGTGGAGTTGGGACTTTTTAAAATGGGTCTATCAGGCGGCGGATTTCCTGAAATCATCTCTGAAATGGATTTTAATAGATATTCCACTTTAGTTTTTATCAAATCTAAATAATACAGATCGGCGTTTTCCAGACTATTTGTTTCAACTGCCTTATTTTCAGAAGAAACAGCCGGTGCGCCGGAATTTTCTCCATTGTTAATAGTCAATCCTTCGGCGGTGTACGTTGAATCCATGGAAATGTATGTGCTGGTCTGGGAGAGTGTAAATGTGTCGCCTGTGTCTGAGGCGAACTGGATGGAAGTGTTTTCCTGTGCGAACTGGAAAGATTCACGCATCTCCGCGTAAGAATAGAAGTTAGAATTATCTCTCGGTGCAATCTGAGATTGTGGTAAAACCTGCATACAATACCCCCTTTAAAAATATTATATATCAGTTTTGAAATACAAACCCATCTCTTATTACTATCGGTTAGTTGAGATATTTACTTAAAGGGAAATAAAGGCAGAAGGCTAAAAAGGTAAGTTTGTGGTTTATTAGGAAAAGGGTGATGGGCAAATAATGAATATTTAATACTCAATTATGATAGATAACAACGGGCAACAAACTAAAGGCTAATACTTACTTCATCAGCGTCATTTTTCCTGTTTTTTCAAGCGTCCCGATATTCATCCGGTAGAAATACATGCCGCTCGAAAGACCTGAACCGTCAAAAATTTCATTATATACGCCGGGATACAGCACATCATCCACCAGTGTAGCCACTGTTGCTCCCTGCATGTTCATGATCTTTAACGTGATGTGAGATTTTTCGCTTATAGTAAACGGTATTGTCGAAGTATTGTTAAACGGGTTCGGATAATTCTGGTGAAGCACAAAAGGTTCAGGTGCAGCCTCGTCCCCTACGCCTTCGCTGGTTACAATGTTTATAGAATATATATAGTTATACTCTTTATTCCCGTTACCCTGCGATGCGTTGGCTATTACGAGAATTGCTCTGTCAAACGGTCTCGATATTAAGAAAGAAGAACTGTTGCCTGTAAGCTGTTCAATTTTATAATTGTAGGGTGAACTGTAGAGGATAACCTGACTTTTCCAAATCCCTCCATCCCTGTCGATAAACCTGAAGGAGAGTGAATCACCGGAAGAAAGGCCATCTGCAGGGCTGATATCGATATATTTGAACGTATAGTGGTGGAACGAAAGGGAGTCTGTTTTTGATTCAGCTGATGTAACAGCATCCGGGAAATAGGTATTTTTTATTAATCCGGCATCCGCAAAAAAATCAGTATTGTTTGCCCTCTCTCCTGTGAAATACAGCCAGACGGCAAGATCAGAGATTGCCTGGGGCAAACCCTGGGGGAGCACGCTGTTGAAATTTTCGATTTTCCCGGATTGATTATCTCTTAAAGAACTCCAGGTTTCCCGTATGATGCTTTCTCCGTAACGTTGAGCTATATACTGAGCGAAAAGTGTTGCACCATACTCAAATGAGCCGTTGCTCGTGTCAAGAGGCAGATCGCGCTCGGATAAGAAAAAGTACATGTAATTCAGGTAGTCGTTAACATCATCCCAAGCAAGGTCTTCAAGCCAGACAGCGGACTGCTCCATCCACCATATCGAGTCGCTACTGCCGTAATAGGTATAGTGAATGGTATGAAAGAATTCATGGGCGGTTGTGATTTTGAGAGCATCATATCCTTTCGTGGGATAAATACTCTCGGTAAAATCATTGTCGATTTCTATATATGCAGTAATAAGCCCGCCGGTATAATTGTCGGGGTAGGTTATTCCGTACAGGTTCTGTGACGCCAGATTTTTCAAATAACAATCTACCACATCCCTTAAGCCTCCTTGCATACCGTCGTAATTAGGCGGGCCAAAACCTAAATCCACAACTATAAGCTGCCAGGCGTATTCAAGGTAAACAAGCGTGGAATCAACATAATCCGGAATACCGTTCAGGTCGTTGTCGGCCTGATCCGGCGCATCACTACCGGAAATGTCGTAATGAACGCGGAAATGTCCTTGGTGTGAGTCGGCGAATGCGTCCATCTCCGGTCTGCTCATGGAGGAATAGGCGGCTTTAAATGCCCGGGCATCATCAGATTCGTCGTTCAGAAGCTTTATGAGCTGCGGCGTTCCGCTTTTAACAATTCTCGGTTTTTCAAGGTGTCTGAGAAAAAGCGAGGACCGGTCTTCAGTTTTGCCTGTATCAGCATTACAGGCGGATGCGGTAAAAAATGCGGATATAATCAGTAAAAAAATATATTTCATTAAACATGTACACGCTGTTTAAAGTTTAGGTTATATGACACTATTTAAGGAAAAGGGATTTTGTCGTTTTTGTGCCGTGAGGAGTTGTTATGTTGATAAAATAAATTCCACCCGCCAGGTTTTCGGGCTTCCAGAATATTCTTTTTTCTCCCGCGGTGAGATTTCCGCTGTAAAGTTCTGCAGCCATCTGCCCCTGCGAATTAAACCCCCTTACCGAAACATATCCCGGTTCGGACAGGGCAAATCGTATGGTCGTTGAGGGATTGAACGGATTAGGATAGGCGCCGTGAAGTTTAAGAGCATACAGCGGACTGTTTTCTACATACACTCCGCTCAGTATCTCTGTATCCAGCGTATATTCGTAATTGCTGTTTGAAAAATTGGTACATGAGGTTATAACAACTACTTTATCCCATGTTTGTTTTAAAGGAATTTCTTCCCCTCCGGGATTAATAACATGAACAGTATATTCGTCCGGACTATTGTAAAAAACGAGTGATGATTTAAATGATCCGCCGGCCCCGGGAATAACGTTCACTCTCACAGCGTCGTGTTCTCCCCAGCCGTTGGCGAAGAGTAATTCGGTATATTTGCTGGAGAGGTGATTTATATTATTAAAATCAACCAGTGTCGGGGAGAAGTCTGCGCGATAGTCCATTCCCATATAATTGTCGAACATATCGCTGTCAGGGAAAAAATCGAATGTATTAGCCCGGTCATTTGTAAAATAGTTCCAGACCATGAACTCACGGTACGCCTCGCCGAGCCCGGCAGGAATAACTTCATCAAAAACTGAAATACTCAACTTTCCCGTTGATTCGATTTGTTTCCATATCCATTTTATCTGATCATCGCCGAATTTTTTCGCAAGATATATTGCCCATATTGCTGCGCCGTACTTATAATTACCGGTGTTTGAATCAAGCGCGTAGGATTTGTAGTTGAAGAAATAAGGGAGATATGCCAGGTAATCGTTAACATCATCCCACTCCCTTTCCTCCATCCATACTGCGGACTGTTCCATCCACCATGACAGGGTGAGGTCATAAGAGTAACGGAATTGAATAACATGGAAAAATTCATGAGCCGTGGTAATCCGGACAGCGTCATATCCTTTCGATGCATACTGACTCTCTTTAAAATTACTATCCATTTCAATGTATGCGGAAGATGAGCCGTTAACTTTATTAACTGCTTTTGAAACTCCGTAATATGCGGTTGAACCGTATTCTTTTATGTAAAGATCTATTTCATCTCCGCCTCCCTCTCCATTGTCGTCCATCGGAGGATCATAGCCGAGCTGGTTCACCTGAAGATCCCAGGCATGCTCAAGATACACGAGCGTAGAATCCACATAATCGGGTATACCGTTTAAATCAAGATCCTCAGGGTCCGGAGCATGATAACCGGATGTGTCATAGTGCACGCGGAAATGGCCGAGAGAGGAGAGAACCGAAGTATCCAAGTCAAGACGTGATGCGATTTTTCCTGCTCCGCTGAAATCTATTTCCATAGCGCGCGGTGTTTCGCACTTTATGAACGGATGATTTTCAAGAGAAGTCAGTTGGTCCGCTGAAAGTTTCGGAGAAAGAAAAAATACAGCAATGATTAGATTATAAAGTATTATATTGGAACCCAAATTATCCTCAATTCCGTGCAAGATATATTATCTTGAACCTAATTTAATTTGAAATATAACATTTCTTTACATTTCTTTCCAGTTATATTAATAAACTTTCACGCCCGGAAGGATAATATGTTCCTTCATTTGAAATGCAGCATCATGATAAAAGAGAAACTGTGAGGCATATCACGCTGTGTTATAAAACCGCAGGCGTTGTATACTTAACCCGCATTCCCCATTTTAAACCTAAACAATGCTTGATAATACTGCTGCAACATGTTATAATACTATAAGTAACAATCGTTTATGGCTGATAAATATTGGCCGACTGGAGGGTGAAAGCATGAAGATGGGTTTTGATGGCTTAATAAAGGTTGAATTTTACGGTGCAAAATTGTCATCGAACGGTGTCTCGCATATCGTGACCTTGATCACGCACTTGGATTGTTTGATTCAGTTTCATCGTCTTTTATCGATAAACGTACAGGTCATAATATCCAACATGCTATGCCCACTTTACTGCATCAATCGGTATACAGCCGTCTCTATGTGGTGATTTTCAGAGCGATCCATTTCATGCCGCCCTACTTATTCGAATCTTTCGCAGGAAAAAACCTTGCTTCAATTGTATAAATATCATAATTTGAACTTTTTAGCCCTCATGGTTTTGATATTGGGAATACCGGTTAAAATTCTTGCTGATCGGAATTTATTAATATATTATATTAAACAAAAGTTTGTTCTGAGATCACGGTATGCTACAGGTTATAGAAAAAGTTATCGCTGATATGGTCCAAACGATCGTGGATGAGGTCGCGTCGGAACGTATGATTCTTTTCGGTTCACGGGCAGCCGCTTCGAGCAAAGATGATTCCGATGTATACTTTCTTAGAACAATATAGATTTGTTAGCTCCCATAATATTGATATGGAGAATGTCGGTTGAGACCACAGAAAGGAGAATGAATTATGGCTATTGAAGGCAAAGTTGCTTTGGTCACGGGCTCCGGGCAGGGGATTGGCCGGGGCATTGCCCTGAGGTTGGCAAAGGATGGTGCGGATATTGCCATTATCGATCTCAAGGAAGAGAAAATGGATGCGGCCGCCAAAGAGGTTGAAGCATTAGGTTGCAAGGCCACGATATTCGTTGCGGATGTGACGGACCGCGACCAGGTCTATGCTGCCATTAACCATGCCGAAAAGGAACTGGGTGGTTTCGATATCATGGTAAACAACGCCGGAATCGCCCAGGTCCAGCCGTTGGCCAAGGTCACGCCACAGGAAGTGGAAACTATTTTCAAGGTGAACATCGAGGGCGTGCTCTGGGGGATCCAGGCCGCGGCCAAGAAATTCAAGGCTCGCGGACACAAGGGCAAAATTATTAATGCGTCGTCGGTTGCCGGACACAATGGCTTCGCCATGCTCGGGGTGTATTCCGCCACCAAATTTGCGATCCGGGGCTTAACCCAAGCAGCAGCGCTCGAATATGCAAGCGACGGTATTACCGTCAATGCCTACTGCCCGGGCATTGTCGGCACCGATATGTGGGTTGAAATCGACGAACGCTTTGCGGAACTGACCGGGGTTCCGAAAGGGGTGACCTACAACAAGTACGTGGAAGGGATCGCTCTGGGCCGGGCTGAGACGCCAGAAGATGTGGCCGCGTTAGTCTCGTATCTGGCCGGGCCGGATTCAGACTACATGACCGGGCAGGCGCTAATCATTGATGGTGGAATCGTTTACCGCTAATGCGTACGTGGTTGTAACTGGAAGATGCTGGTTAATTACTATCTGTCTCGCAATCATATCACTTGCAGAATGAGGTCCCTGATGACTATACGACGGGCGCTACTGATCAGTCTGACCGTAGTAATCACCATATCTTCCGTTATCGTCACGGCGATAAGCTCATGGAGTCTCCGACGCGATGTTTTCCGCGAAGCCCAGGAACGCATCAACTCCAGCCTGCGTATGATGCAAACGTTGTATGACGAACGTCTGGAATCATTCACACGTAACATCAGGATCGAAATCCTTTCCCTCTCAGCAGAATCATGCTGTTCTGATTCTATCCTCGGCAGTCTCAAACGGCGTTACGATCTCGATATACTGAATGCCTCCAATCTTGATGGCACACCGATGTATGGGGATTATCCCGACCGCAATCGCCTGTCCCCGCTGGAGTCCGATCCGTTGTGGAAAAAGGCCCGGTCCGGGGAGACGGTGTGGGGGACAGTCCAACTCGACAGTGCACGGCTTGTATTCGAGGGGGGCGATACCCTTATCGAAACTGTCATGATTCAACGGGCGAGCGGTAA
>JABHYP010000745.1 GCA_018656855.1 Candidatus Latescibacterota bacterium
AATGTGAAGGTAGCCGTTGGGCTCGGGAGGAAAGCGGGTGATCACCCTGCCGTTCCACTTGCCACTTTCGTTATCTGCCGCCACTATCGTCCGGACAAAGTCCGGTCCCGGAGATGGTTTTGCTTCAGCCATTGAAATATACTCCAATGCAAATATTCGAATATCGATGCTATTAATAAAAATCAGTCTGCCCATTATTATGTAAATAATCACAGGCAGACACAATATCTATTTAATGTTGACGGGTCAAGAGGCAATTGCAGGGACGGATATCCTGGACAGCCTTGTGCTGGAGCTTGAAAAAGAAGCCAGCTCAACTATGAGGAGATGCAGATCAAGACCCTGGCTTTCCGCGAGTATCCGGAACAGTACATATATCGGGCAGGTGTGAATTGAACCCGTTAAAGAATAAACTCTGCTGGCAAGCGAGCTGATCAATTCCCAGCAGTTCTCAAAATTGGTTTTCCACCCATTTGTTTGCTGGAATGCTTTCTCTTAAGGGTTGGCCGCTGGCTGAAGTCTCAATGATTAAGGAAATTCTATTTTTATCCAAATAATCAGTCAGTTCAGCTTTGTTCTCCATTGATAATAATTTATCCCTACTGAGTTGAACATATGTGGAAGATATCTCCCTCATAATTGGAGATTCCTGGTCGATAAAATCCCAGCTCAATTTTAGTGGCAGAGTTTCAACCGGTTTGCTGCCAGTGAATACTATGCCCAGCCTTTGATCATGCTTGAGTTTATTGGTTGCCTCGTAATACGGCCGGCACCGGGAACGGTAAGTTTTAACGTCATCGAATCTGGAATTGATTACAGAATAAACAGCAGTATAGTGCATAACGAGTATCGCGGTGGCGATGGCTAATATTCGGCTGTACTTAGTTTTTATCAGATACCTGTCAAATAGTACACCCAGACCGTAGGCGGCGAATACGGAAAAGATCACCTGAAACAAAAACAAATAATTGAACCTGGGTTTAACTATATAAGTGGCAAGATTGAAGATCAGAAAGCAGCCGGGAAATATCCAGAACGACAGGCGATCGCGGTTACGGGTGAAGTAATGAAAGCCACCGTAGGCAGCAGTTACCAGGACAGACCATTCTGTAAGCATAAAAAGGCTGGTGACGTTATTGGTTCTGAAATGGTATATGAGATTTGTGGTAAGAAATACCTTGATATGATATAAGTAGTCGAGAAAAATCCCGACGCAATTATTGAATAGAAAATTATAAAGACTAAAAGTTTCTCTGGGTGCTCCATAGGCATGATAATTCCCCTGCATTACACCTCTCCAGAAAATAAAATATTCGGGCCAGTCAACTTTGGCGCTAAAGGGAAAGAATAAAGCAATTGATGCCAGCAAAAACAGCAGGGGCATATATGCTACAGATATATAGGAGATTCTTTTTGAACATGCGTTCTTCCAATTAGCATAAATCAAATAGCATAGTACGGCAACCGGAGTAATGGCCAATATCTGCAACTTGGTAATAATGGCGGCAACGGACAAAAAACTTAACGCAAGCACTGCTAATGCCCCTTGCAGTGAGTTTGCAGGTATTGTGCGGTCATGAATTTTATAAAGAATAATCAGGATAGCCAGAAATATAATCACGATTACAGGCTCAGGCGAAATCTTGGAGAAATAGTACATTGGAGCAAATGAAGTTGCGTAAAAGATAGTGGCCAGCGCGGCTGTTTCTTTGCTGAAAAACAGAGAGGTAAAATACAGTAGCAGCACAAAGGATAGAATCTGCAGGATAGAGATACCTAATTTGGCCCAGAAAAAGATGGATTCAATATTGTGTGCGGCATATGCCTGGAAGGATAAAGAGTCATCGGAGTTAAAAAGATAATAGCCGGACTTCAGCAAAACATGCAGGTAATACTGAAGCGTAATACCAGGGTGGCTGCCGGCAACAAATGGGGCAGTATCACCTTCCATTAAATCGATGGAGGATAGCAGATAAGGCCCTCCGGGGTCGTTCTCCGTGGTAATTCCAATTCCCAGAACTTGGTTGCGCCAGTCTCCCGCGGCAGAAAAGTACGAAAATCCAGTGAACACAATTAGCTCTAACGCAAGAATTGCCGCAAGGATATAACTATATTTATTTTTAGCCATATATCACCGATCCTCTGGGAGGTTCTAGCATAAGGGCCAATCACGGACGATTAGTAAATACCAGAGGGTTAATGCCCGTCTAGCGCCTTAGAATAAAAGGCATCTTTGGGATGACTCTCATCTCTGAACATATTCTCACCAACATCCATCCTGGAAGGATCAAAGGAGCCGATTATTTCGATATTAAGCTCTACCGCCAGTTTCCGATAATAATCTTCAATATTAAATATCAATCGAGATCGGCTATCCTCGGTCATAATATTATAAGCCTGTGGGTGGTAAGGAACGAGCAACACTTTTACATCGCATCCATGATCAATGAGGTAGTTTAACCCGACATTACCCATATCAAAATTGAAAAGCAAAAAATGGATTCGTTTTTTGATTCTGTGTCGATTTTATCATACTTCCCAGCTTTCATCAAGAGATTCCCAGTGTTTCTACACTAAATTCTCTCTTATCAC
>JABHYP010000746.1 GCA_018656855.1 Candidatus Latescibacterota bacterium
AGGGCAGTGGAGAGGTTATTGTTTTCGGCGCGATGCCTTTCGGGAACAGCAAAGCTGCGGTAAATCCATCGGGATGGGACAGGCTTTTTTCCGCCGTATGCGATGAACGCGGAATCGATCGCGGTCTTCCTTTATGGCGTTTCCTGATGCCTGCCGAGGGTGGTGAGATTGAAACGTTTGATCTGCTTATGAATCGTGGGGAATAGGATGTTAAGTATCAGAATAATTTGTAAGATAAATATGATTTATCTATGTGATGAAAGGTTTTTGTAAATAACCTGCTTTCTTTTTTTACATACCATATAGAATTTTTATAATTGGTCGTTTTGAATCATTAAGTCTGTATTCGAGATTGTAAAGTTTATTGGAAGTTTCGACTGCCCCGTTTTGTCGGTGGAAGTAATGTGCCTGCGGATTATCGAAATTCACACACACCTGCACACTGGTTATATTGTCATATACTAGCTTACAAATATCTCCAGCTATACGTTCAAGTGCCTGACCTATACCGGCTCTGCGATATTCTTTGCGCACCCAGATGGCGTCTTGGTTAAACCAGGCTAAACGCATATCATCAGCCTGCCGGATATTAGAAATTTTATCATTCCCGAAATGTTCGGCAAAAGATACAGGAATTACCGTGGGGAAATCCTTTGCCGGAAGATCACTTATCGCTGTGTCGGTTCCCGGGGATATATGTACGTCGGCATAACCGACAAAAAGATCGTTAGTGATATCAAATAGATCAAGTTTAAATGTCTCCTGGCAAAATATCCTGCTTTCTCCCATAGTAAGGATAAACGCAAAACAGTTGCCGTTTCTTCGGTATATTGTCCATCCATCCATTACTAATGAAATAATGTCAAATTCAAATGTAGTTTGTAGATAAGCATGATACCGACGTTCATTTTCAGGTAAACGTTCGCCATACTTTTTTCGGGACAGATGTTCGGTCTTCAATACCGGTTTCGGCGAACAACAGTTGTTTTTAAATGAAAAAACATACTGTTTTGAAGAATTTCGTGCCCAGCTAATTCTGGTGAAGTTCAACGATTCAAATATTTTAGCGGTCTCATCTTCCTTGGTAGTAACAAAAATGAGGTGCTCATCTTTCATATCAAGCATCGCACGGGCAAGCAATTTTCTTATCAGAAGTGAATCTGTGTTCGAACTTACTGCTATGTATGTGATTTTATTGATATAATTCTCTCTTCCGTCATAGGGAAACTCTTCTCCATGTTCATATGCCGCTCGTTTAAAACCGACAATAAACAGTGTATCCCGTTCCCGGAATGTGTAGTATCTGAGATGATTCTGGTCTTGCGCTTTATCGTGGCGACTATCAACCAGGATATTGTAGTCAAAGTCAATATTGTTGAAATCTTCCTGTTTAAGTGGTTCTAAGTGAATATTTCCGGAAATTTCCCCAAGGAACCCTTTTTTTTCATCTGTCATGGATGTACCATCATATAAGTAATAAATTTTAAATTAAGCTTATATCAGACTGGTGATAAATAATAAAAAATAATTCACCAATCCACGCCGTGCGAAAAAGCAGTGGCTGAGCTAAATTTGATCATACAACACCTTGTTCAAGCATGGCGTCAGCAACTTTCTTGAAACTACTGATATTCGCACCTTTAAAATAATTGCAGTAGCTTCCTTCCAGCCCGTACTGAAGACATTTTGCGTGAATATTTTTCATGATCTGTTGAAGCCGATGATCAACTTCTTCATGTGTCCAGTTCAAACGGATGCTATTTTGTGACATTTCAAGACCGGAAACAGCAACACCGCCTGCATTTGCCGCTTTACCCGGAGCATGTAATATTTTATTCTCCTTAAATATTTTAATAGCCTCCATCGAACAGGGCATATTAGCACCTTCAGATATCAGATAAATGCCACGTTTGCACATATTTTCGGCGTCTTTACCGTTAATCTCATTCTGTGTTGCGCTTGGAAATGCCAGATCAGCCTTGATATCCCACAACGGATTATAATCCGGGGTGAGATAGGTGTCAGTATATTCAACATCATGGTATTTTTCTTTATATTCGCTGATTCTTCCTCGTGCAGTATTTTTTATCCACTTGACAAATTCAAGTTTTTCATGGTCGATGCCATTAGGGTCGTAGATAAAACCATTCGAATCGGACAGTGTTACGACTTTTCCTCCAAATTCGATGATTTTTTCTACTGTATACTGGGCGACATTCCCCGATCCAGAAACTATACAGGTCTTACCTTCAATGGTTTCATCCCGGATTTTGAGCATTTCAATGGCAAAATATACCGACCCATATCCTGTCGCTTCAGGCCTGATAAGGGAACCGCCCCAATTAATACCTTTGCCGGTCAATGCACCGTTGAATTCGTTCATGATGCGCTTGTACTGCCCAAAGAGAAAACCGATCTCGCGAGACCCCACACCTATGTCCCCCGCCGGCACATCAGTATTAGGACCGATGTGACGGAATAATTCAGTCATGAAACTCTGACAGAAACGCATAACTTCACCATCACTTTTACCCTTTGGATCGAAATCAGCCCCTCCCTTTCCTCCACCTATTTGTAGTCCGGTGAGAGCGTTCTTAAATATCTGTTCAAATCCCAGAAATTTGATGATGCCGAGGTTTACCGAGGGATGAAATCGCAACCCCCCTTTTACAGGTCCAATGGCGCTGTTGAATTGTACCCGGAATCCCCGGTTCACCTGTACTTCACCTTGATCGTCAACCCATGGAACACGAAAAATAATCACACGCTCCGGCTCAACAATTCGATCGAGGATTTTTGCTTTCTGATACTCTGTATTTTTATAATAGAAATCTTTAATATCAGTAAAAACTTCTTCGACTGCCTGAATGAACTCGAGCTGTTTATGATCCCTATCCGTAATTTTTGTTAATAAAAAATCTATAGGTTCTTGTTCCTTTTTATGTTTCTCTTCCGTCAATAGTGTGGAATTGGTAGTAAGCATACTTATTACCCCCTTCTTTATATAGTTTTCATTAAAAGATTTAATAATTATTAATTATATCAATTTATAAGGAGTGATAAATGATAGAAAAATGAGGGGATAAATATGGGTAAATACACTCTTTGTGTGATAATGGAAAGAAGCGGTTGATGTGAGGTTATCGATGCAAGCGTGAAAGAAGATAGGATCTAAGGTTTATTTTCTTTTTGAATATTCCCAACTTATTACGAATGTTCTTTCTGTGAAAGGAGATTGTCGTTTCACTAATGTTCATCAAGGTCGCGATTTCTTTTGTTGATTTACTGTCTATGATAAGGCTGGCAACTTGTATTTCTGTTGATGTAAGATTATTGTAAAGCTCTGTGAATTGATCAGAGAATGAACTAGTTATTTCATTTAAATTTTTTTCAATAATTTTGACGTAGTTTTTGTTGATATCGTCACTAACACCTATAAACAGTTTTTTCAGATATGGAAAAATGAGTGTTTTCAACTTTGCCATTATCTCGTACTCCATATTCTTTTTTTCTTTGTCCTGGTGTTTCAGGAGTACCTGAAGAGCTGTATTCATTTCATTGAGACTTGCCGCTTTTGTTTTCAATTCGTTCTGTATCTCCATAATATGCTCATCAGCTTTTTTTCTCTCAATGATTTGTCCCAGGTGCTCTGCAATGGCGTTCAGAAGATTACGTTCTTCTTTCAGAAATGGTCCCTCGTTGCATTCCGGCATTTCTTCCATGTAAAACACCTCGATAGAACCACATCTCGCTCCATTCACGAAAATATCACATTCCTGTTTCCATGGTGTCTCTCTGAATTTCTTTGTTCTAATTTCCTCATAATCAATAGTTATCCGGGAGCAAGTGATATTCGGATATTGCCAGCTTACGGGAATTATGTCAACAATACCCTGTATAAGATCTCTGCTTGAGATCCCATGATTTTCCACGAGCTTCGATATTCCATAGAGGCAATTCAATTCCTTGATTCGCTCTCTGAGATTATGCATTTGTCTGTTCAGTATTTTTTCAATTTCGAGATACTTTGAAAGTTTATCTTCAAGCTGTATATTTTTTTCACGTAGATCTTGGATATCTCTGGAATTGTTATTATCGTTCATCATGGATGTTTGCTATTGCCCATCTTTTTATACATTGTCTTGATATTTTTTCTTTAATAATAGTATCCACGATTTATATGTCAAGTAAAACTATAATAATCGATTTTTATTATTGAAAAAGATACCTTCCTGGAAATAATAAGAAATTTAAGAAGATTGTTTATACTCTGGCTGCTGGTTTAAACAGATTAACACGATTATAAAGATAATAAATCCGGATGATACTGTTAATCCCATAAATCCGGGTTCTGAACCTGGATTTATTAGTGAGCGAACAATAGATTGGTATAAATATTTTTGTAACATGGCTGAGAATAAGATATATTATCTAAGACATTTGAACTTATAGTATGGCGCTGCCGAACGGAGATTTTTTTACATGTTTAAAAGTCTGATTAAACTTTTTGCGGGCTTGTTAATAAAGTTTGCTGATACGCTTGCAATTTTTTTGTTTGGCCGTCACACGGAAGAGCCGCCACCGGAACTGGTTGAGGAATTTAATAAAACCTTCGAACAGATTCCTCAAAAGGAAACAACTCACTGCGCGCCATCCGAAAAAGAATGGCATGAGAATATGAACCGTCTTCGCGAACTTGCCCTGACCGGTGATCCGGCAAAGTTTCTTCGATGGGATGTTGTGAAAAAAACGATGTTTGTAACCAATAATCCGTATGTGATAATTGAATTTAACCATCTTCGGAAAAAAAACGACTGGCAATTGCGCCGGCGTAAGGCGCTTAAGGAATCGAAAACAGGATGTCCCGTGCCTTTTCTATTCTATCCGGGGAGCAGCGGAAATTTGATCCATCATGCTTACCACGTTTGCAGGTTTGAGGAAAAGACGGGAATAACGGTTGATAAAGAAGATTTTATCTTTGAGTTCGGCGGCGGCTACGGAAGTATGTGCAGGCTGTTACACAATCTTGGTTTTAAAGGGAAATATCTGATTTTTGATCTTCCCCCTTTTTCGGCTTTACAACAATTCTATCTTAAATCGCTTGACATAACTGTTCATGCTTCGGCTGCTGAATTTGTGAGGGCAGATTCAGGTGTATTATGCTGTTCGGAAATTGAAGAACTAAAAGCGATTCTTAAACAATGCCCTGGCAGAAGCAACTCGCTCTTTATCGCAACCTGGTCTCTGAGCGAAACGCCTGCAGAGATAAGGGATCAAATACTTCCCCTTGTGGACGGCTTTGAATCTTTTCTGATAGCCTTTCAGGATCGCTTTGGCGGGATTGACAACAAAACATTTTTTGAAGAGTGGAAAAAGATATTTGGTGACAGGATAGAATGGAAGACATGGAACATAAAACATCTTCATGGCAATCACTATCTTGTCGGCACAGAAGACGTGAAGGCTTGACCCGCTCAAATATCATGCTGTCTTAAGTTGCGCTTACCGGATGAATATCCATCCGGTTTTTTTTAGTGCATTTCCGGTTCCACAGTTCCGATACCCCTGCGGTAATAATGAAAATGGACATTCGGATGATCCGCCAGAAGCGACATCGGGACCGCACTGTCGATAATACGTTTTGAAATCATCAGCGCAGTCAGACGCATCCCGAACGGATTATCATGCATGCCGGGGTGCCAGATGGAAATCTTTTCTGCCTTCCATGTTTCCACGGGGCCTACTGTCGCTGCCTGGGTGGGAACCAGCGAGACATTGCCCCCGCCCGATGTCCGTGCGTTCTGTATCACAGTCATCGGGTGAAGGTCTACAATCCTTGTCTTAAGCGTACGGTATTCCTCTGCCGGGGGAGGAACATCACAATATTTCCCTTCCCTTTTCAGCGGGTCGTTGAAAGCCCAGTGTTTGACCTCTCCCTGTCCTCCCTGCATGATGGCGCAGCGGATTTCGTCAAAGCTCCTTGAGTAGGCATCGAGGTCGCCTTTCGGGAAGTGAAGGTTCTCATCGGGCATCCTGAGGGATCTGTTTATACGGTTGAAACAGAGTTCTCTGTCGGCTTTTTCAAAGGAAAGCGGATGGATATTGTC
>JABHYP010000747.1 GCA_018656855.1 Candidatus Latescibacterota bacterium
CCAAACGCGTTTTTCATTGCACCGGTGGTCACAGTATACGAATGCGTTTTCACAGTCGGGAGATGAACAATGTTTTTACCGATAAAATAATCTGGGACATAGATACCGTCCGGAAATATTTTATGAAGAACCGCCATGTGTGATTTCGGTTCAAACCTGATCCATTTCATATCTTCATCTTTGAAATTGTACTTCAGGGGGATACCGTACTTTTCCAAAACCGGCCCGAATTTGTTATAGCGGTTTCCAAGGTCGGCAATGGTGACCACGGTTTTATTGTGCACATTTACAATATCGTTAAATCCCATCTTCCTGAGAGCAAGGATCGTTCCCTCAAGCTGCCAGGGAGTGGTATTGGCAGAGGGATAGAAAAGATGCCAGCTGATGTTGTCTTTCAAGACGGTAGCGGCAGACTTATCCAGAGCTTCTTCCATTCCCGCCAGTTCACACAACCGCTGATAATCATCGAGCGCCGTTTCAGGTGATGTACGCAATACCGCAACTTTTGATTTGTTCATGATTATCTGACTATGGTTTCATGTGGAAAGTTCCAGTTAAAAATCTCCAGATTCAATATTTAAAATTCAAAATTATAATTATCTGTGTTAAACTAAGTACACAATTTCATAAATACTGTAACGTAATTACTTCATGTTATTGCGGGTGAATGGAGTGAGAGAAGCAATCTAAAAGAGGGGATTACTTCGTCTATACCTCGCAATGACTGTGCCTGATTTAAACAGAATATGTCACCTTATTTATGAAAAATATTATTAAGAGTAAATATACCAAAAAAGTCAATACTTTCAAATACGTTAAAAAAACATTATAATAACCTACAACGCGCAATTAATAATTGCCCCCCATAATGTGAAACTGTAATAAAGGCGGCAACATGCTCAGCAAAGAAAGAACTCTTCTCATTGTCACAGATATCCAGGGAAAATTAGCGAGTCTTATGTTTCAGCGGGATGAACTCTACAGACAAATCGGGATTATAGTCGAAGGGATAAAAGCTCTTGACATTCCAATTCTCTGGATAGAACAATATCCACGTGGACTCGGCCCTACTGTGCCTGAAGTGGCCTCTCATCTCGAGGGATATGAACCGCTCTCGAAAAAGACATTTTCTTCTTTGAGGGATCCCTGGATCAGCAAACGTTTTAGCGAAATCGGCTGCGACCAGGTTATCCTCGTTGGAATCGAAACCCATATCTGCATACACCAGACAGCAATGGATTTACTGTCCTTAGGGATTGAAGTTCAAGTCGCCGCAGATGCTGTCTCCTCGAGAACAGAATCCAACAAGCGCATCGGCCTCGAAAAGATGGTTAATGCAGGCGTAATCATAACAAGTGTGGAAACAGTATTATTCGAACTACTCGAGATTGCAGAAGGTGAAGCGTTTAAGAAGATTGTGAAACTGGTTAAGTAAAAAATGGTTTGTAGTTTGTGGTTAATTAACTATTCGCTTTTAGCTAAGTAAAAATCTTCATAAATACTTTAACGTAATTACCATTTGTCATTGCGAGTAAAAGGAGTGCGCGAAGCAATCTAAACTTCCGACTCCACCTATAGGCATTAAATGGCAATCATTTGTTATTGCTTATTTTACCTCGATTGTTCTCACCGGCTTCACAAGAACAATAACACTCTCTATAATCATCCAGATTTCCAGCACAAAGACAATTAATCCAATCACAAATAGCAGCCAGTTCCCCTGGCCGAAATAATCCCTGATATTAACTACCATCGCCCATCCGGTCATTATAATCATAAAAATAAACGGTAATAATGCAATCGCCACTGGTTTTTTGTTACGTATAAAATAAATAGTCAGGACAAGAAGAGCCATAGCTGCGAGAAGCTGATTCACAGTACCGAACAGCGGCCAGATTTTTAGAGCTCCTTTGCCAGTGCCGTCATAGAATGCAAGGGCTGCTGCGCTCAGTACCGCAAGAGAAGTCGCCGTATACCGATTCCGCAAAAATGTGATATTATGTACCCTCGCAAATTCACTGATAATATAGCGCTGAAGACGGGTTGCAGTATCAAGGGTCGTTGCTGCGAACGCAACAATAAACACACCTATGATGGTAAGGCCAATTTTATGAGGAATTCCATAAGTATCAAAGAGATTCGCCGCACCAACGATAAAGGCGTTGATCTTTGAAGACAATCCGGCAGCGGCTGACCAACTTGAATAGTGCTCGGCATAAGCCGAATACCCTGTGAGTATAGTACCCTCAGTACTCACATATTTCATGCCTATTCCCGCTGTTACTGCAATGATTACCAGTATTGCGAGCGCACTTTCCATGAGCATTGAACCATAACCTACAATCTGTGCATCCGTTTCAGAATTGAGCTGTTTGGATGAGGTTCCCGACGACACAATAGAATGAAATCCTGATATAGCGCCACAAGCGATGATGACAAAAAGAAACGGCCATATCGGGGGAGCTCCCACCGGATGAAGAACTACAGCCGGAGCAATTATCCTGGGATGCCCCACTATTACTCCAAATACGATGAGAATAAGCGCAATGAACAATTGCAGTGCGTTGATAAAATCACGCGGTTGAAGCAACACATGAACCGGAAGGACAGAACTGATAAAAGAGTTGACAATGAATAAAAAGATCATCCAAACCATAACTGGTGTAAGTGCTCCTATCGCAGGCATTTTTATTGGATTATACGAACCAATTACAATTGTTGCATAAAGAAGGAATATTGCCGCAATAGCCGGGCCGGCTGGTTTATAACCCTTACGATAAATCATCCAGCCAAGCCATATCGCTATGGGAACCTGACACCATATTGAGAGAACCGTTTCCGGATACATGTCAAACAACAGAGCAATAATAAGCGCAAAAATCGCAATAATGATCCAGAGCGCGAGAAAAATAATTCCCATAAAAAGCGACCGGACACGAGGGTTTATAAGATCTCCGGCAATATCTCCTATGGAACAACCTTTCGACCTTATTGATAATACAAGGGAACCAAAATCGTGGAAAGCGCCCATGAGAATTGAGCCGAAAACTACCCATAGTACAGCAGGTACCCATCCCCAGATAACACCAATGGCGGGACCCACAATAGGCCCTAAACCGGCAATAGAAGTGAAATGATGCCCGAACAAAACTATTTTGTGAGCGGGGACATAATCCTGATTATCTCTTAACGTATGAGCAGGCGTACTGCGATTTTTGTCAAGATTAAAAATTTTTTTCGCCAGGAAACGCCCATATGTATTGTAGGCGATTATATAGGCTATGAAACACAGTATGACTAATAAAAGCGAATTCATAAGTTACCTCTTAGAAAATAATAATTGGAAATTTTTATCAGGTTATTAATATTATCTAATTCAACAAATACTCTATTTATTTTACGTATGAATATTATATAACAATTCAATCAATGTCAATGAGAATTGCCGGAAAAAACCAGCCGCTCTTGACTTATTATCTGTGTTGTGGTAAATTCTATTTTGTTCCACAATCGTTACAATTAAAGGTAATAATTATGGAGCCGCGTTTTTACATCGGCCGCATGTTTGTTATTTTCGGAATTGCGTTAGTTGTCTTCGGGCTTATATTCATGTTCGGCGCAAATATTCCTTTTATCGGACGCCTTCCGGGGGATATCGTAATTCGTGGGAAAAACTGGAATTTTTACTTTCCTATTGTAACGTGTGTCATTCTAAGTATTATTTTGACATTTTTGCTTAACCTTTTTTTCAGGCGATAACTGTCAGGTGAATCTTGAAAATTACGATTACACTTTACCGGCCGATTTGATCGCGCAGGAGCCTGCCGCTGAAAGAGATCAGTCCAGGCTTATGATTCTTAAGGCCTGTGCCAATTCGGTATACCACCGGAATTTTTCCGATTTACCGGAATTTTTTCATAAGAACGACCTGCTTGTTATAAACGATACCAAGGTATTTCCCGCACGCCTGATAGGGGAAAAAGAACATTCAGGCGGCGAGGTGGAACTTTTTCTCCTACGTTCTCTTGAAAACGGTACATGGGAGGCTCTGTCTCGGCCCGCTCGACGTCTTAGAGCAGGAACAACGGTTGTTTTCGGCGATGGACTTATTCGTGCGGAAATTGTAGAAAAAGGTGCAAACGGTCATGTGTATGTCAGGCTTAAGTCCAATCTTTCGATAGAAACCGCAATAAATACCATTGGCAAAACTCCTCTGCCGCCTTACATTAAACGTGAACCGGTAGAGAAAGACCTCGAACGTTACCAGACAGTGTATGCAAAAAGGAGCGGGGCAGTCGCCGCTCCGACAGCGGGGCTTCATTTTACACGGGCGATTCTGGACAGGCTTGAGTCACGTGGAATTGCCACAGCGCAGGTAACCCTTCATGTCGGGATCGGAACGTTCAGGCCTCTGAACGAAGATGAAGCAAGGAAAGAGACACTTCACAGTGAATACTGCATTGTTCCGAAATCCACCGCCAGAATGGTCAGTGAGTGCCGTAAAAAGGGAGGCAGGGTTTTTGCTGTGGGAACAACGACTGTCCGGGCGCTCGAAACAG
>JABHYP010000075.1 GCA_018656855.1 Candidatus Latescibacterota bacterium
CAGATAACCATATTCATCCGAAAATGAAAATGGGAGTGAGCTGGAAAGTTTATTCTCAATTTCTATCACATCCTTCAGTGCGCCCATTGGATCAAATCCTGCTCTCAGTGACTGCATGCGAAGATGATCTTCCTCATTTATCATCACCGATGAACATTCCGTACCAAGGACAAGCACTCCCCTGTTGCCACTTGCGGAAGCAAGAGCCGGGCTAATCAGATGGCGTTCAATAAAAATATTTTTCTGGGAATCATCGATATCTTTAATGAGAAAAAAATCTTTGGTATCGTACCCGGAATTCTCGGCAGCTTCAATAACATCATTTACAACATTTCCGAGTTTGTCCTTGTCAGAACGATGAGCATACAACATCCCCGAGATATTTCGTGCTAGTCTCGTACGTGAAGAAATAACAATCCCCGATTCCGGTCCATCCGTGCTGAGCCATTCGGGAATCGAATGTATGATGCTTTTAAATGACATATAAAAGTTCCTGTTTTCAGATAAAAAGCTTCAGAATATTTTTCTTATGGTAATGATAAATAAAGTAGCATGGCGGTATACTTCAAATACAATTCATGAATCGTCCGGTATTAACAAAATAATAATATATTTAGTGTAATAACTACATTTTACAAACTTTTTTCTTTCTGGATTTCAGCTATTCTGTCACGAAGTTTAGCAGCTCTTTCATAATCTTCAATTTTAACACAGTTTTTGAGGTCTGCCTTGAGTTCTTTCAAGTGCTGCTTTTTTCCGATATTTTTTGAAACAACTTCGGGGGTTTTTCCTTCGTGAACAGCGGTTCCATGAATCTGCTTTAAAAGCTTCTTTATATGTTCCCCAAAAGCCTCATGGCATTTATCACAGCCGAAAAGCCCTGATTTTTTAAACTCAGCAAATGTCAACCCGCACACGCCGCACTTCAGGTCGGGAATATTATCTTCTTCTTTCTTCCAAAGCTGTCCGGTTAAACTGCCAAGAAAAGATTCATGTGAAGCAGAAGAAGGTGATAACGCTTTTTCGATTTCTATACTCAGCCCCTTTTGTTTTGCACATTCAGCACATATCTGCAATACGATTTTTTCGTTATCTATAATCTGAGTAAAAACGATATTAGCTTCGTTTTTCTTACATATCTTGCATTTCATAATATTTTTTACCCCGTCTAAATGCCAAAAAATCACTTATAATAAAATAATATATATAAGGTTTTCGAGCAAACAAAATCACTATACAGTACTATAAAAAATCTATAAATATTCTAAACCGGAATACAACTGTCAGGTAAAAAATACGTTTCATTTCCTGCCACTGACCACATAATAGCTGACTGTATTGTCTTCGCCGCTATAAACGGTCATCGATTTTTTCACTATCTATTACCTCAAGGACACCATAATGAAGTTTCATTATACTATCAGCCCGTTTTGCAAGAGCAATATCGTGAGTAACAACCACAAAGGTGCAATTGTGTTCCCGGGCAAGATCCCAGATAAGATCATGAAGCATCTCGGAATTGCGGTGGTCAAGATTGCCTGATGGCTCATCAGCGAAAATAATAGAAGGGTCATTCATAAGCGCTCTCGCTACCGAAACACGTTGAAGCTCTCCGCCGGACAGCTCGTTCGGCCGGTGAGTAATTCTTTCTGAAAGCCCCACCTTTTCTAGCAGAAACGCTGCCTTTTCCCGCGATTGTGAAAGAGTTTTTCCGCTTATTATAGCAGGCATAGCAACATTTTCAAGCGCGTTAAATTCAGGCAGAAGGTGATGAAACTGGAAAATAAAACTGACAAACCGGTTCCTGTAGACAGCCAGTTCTTCATCAGTTTTCTTTATAAGGTCTTCGCCATTAAGAGACAACGTTCCCGTTGTGGGGCGGTCAAGCATTCCGAGAATATGGAGCAGCGTGGATTTACCTGCGCCCGATTCACCAATTATTGCCAGTATCTTACCTTCCACAAGTTCCAGATCAACTCCCTGAAGCACCTCGAGGGTTGACTTTCCCATGACGTAGTTTTTTGTAATGCTCCGGGCTGTTAAAATATTTTTTTTCAATTGCTCTTTCTCGTTTTAGGTAAAAGACTACTCCGAGCGTATGGCATCAACGGGATTAAGTTCAGCAGCTTTTTTTGCAGGATAAAAACTCGAAAACCAGCACAGAAATAAAGCTATAACCGTTATTGCAACAAAATCCCTGATCTGTAGTTCCACCGGTACTGCGCTCACAAAGTAAATATCTGACGGGAGGCTTATCAGCCTGTATTTATCCTGTAAATAACATAACGAATATCCAACGGTGCTTCCCAGTATTGTACCGCATATACCTACAAAAGCGCCCTGGTAGACAAAAATTTTATGTATACTTTTATTCGTTGCGCCCATAGATTTCAGTATTCCCACCTCGCTTGTCTTGTCCATGACCATCATGATGAGACTGCTGATGATATTAAAGGCCGCAACGATAATAATGAGGCTTAATACTATAGACGCCGCCCATTTCTCAAGCTTCATCCAGCTAAAAAGAGCCTTGTTTTTCTCCATCCAGCTCATGCTGTAATAGCGATAACTGCCGAGAACCTGATCTATGAGTCCGTCTTTTCTTGTGTAACGTTCAGCTTCAAATATCTTATCAAGTTTCAAAACGACTCCGGAAACCATGTCATCGATACCAAGAATCTTTTGAGCCTCAGCAAGATCGATAAGCCCCACCGCATTGTCGTAGTCATAATACCCGCTGTCGAATATTCCGGCAATTCTGAATTGGTGCATCGGCGGCGGAG
>JABHYP010000076.1 GCA_018656855.1 Candidatus Latescibacterota bacterium
CCTCATCAAAGATGATCGACGAAGGTGGATATGAGTCGGAAAGCTACTATGAATACAGACATCCTGCTTCTCTTGCAAAGGGTGTTGAAAACATTTTGTTACAGGGGATACGGGAATTACAGGAACGAGGAATAAACTGAACCGGAAAATATGAGACAGTTAACATGCTTTGTGCCAGATCATTACGGGGAAGGAAACAAGGTAATGTTTTTTAAAAAAATCGTTATGAGTATAGTTTTTCTCTTCATTTTCACCCACTCAAGCTCTGCTGATGTGACAAAAAAAGATATTGATAAGGCGCTTGATACAAATAAGCTCACTCATCCGTATCTGTATTTCAGCGAGGAAGAAAAGCCCGCTCTACTCGAACGAATCGCAAACGATCCCGATTGCTCCGACATCATGAAGCGATTGCTCGCCGAAGCAAACCGCTTACTATATACCCCCATAGATTATTCAGCGCCGGAAAAACCGAAAGCACCTGCTTTTGAGAACAATTGGGGAATTGAAGGATACATATACACTAATGCCGACAGGGCATTCACCCTTGCTTTTGTCTATCAGATGACCGGTGATGAGAAGTATGCGCAGAAGGCGTTTAAGTTTGCCGATGTTGTATGTGATCAACCAACGTGGGTGCATGATTATCACGAGTTCCCCATTTTTTACACACGCGTGTGGCCATTGGGCGCAAAAGATGACCAGGTGGTGTTCAGTTACGCTCAATGGTCGGACCATATAGTGTTCAGATTGGCTGCCGCCTATGACTGGCTCTATACCGCTCTCAACAAACGCCAGCGCGACCGTATCAGAGGCGCTCTTCTCGAAAAAGCTATAACCAGAGTGCGGGGAAATTACGAGTACCACTGGTGGAGCACAGCGTATCGCTGCAACTGGTGTGCCGTATGTAATTCCAGTCTCGGAATCGCTGCGACTGCCCTGCTCACGGAGGATCCTCAGCTTACCGATGTGGTCGCCGAATCCTGGAACCGTATCAGCAAAACACTCGACGAGATCAATGACGGCGGATGGAGTGAAGGCATGAGTTACCTGCATTATACGCTGAGAACATCCCTGATGTTTGGAGATGTTCTCAAGCGTGTAACGAACAATAAATACAACCTTTACCGTCATCCCCGGATAATCGATGCTGTCAAAAGCTTTCTTTACTGTTATATCCCGACTGACAAGACTGTCCATTTTGGTGATTGCAGCGGGAATAAAGTGGGTTCCTATAATATGTATACCAAACTTATGAACGAGACAGGAAGCGGGGAGGCCTCTTGGCTCAGGGATAGTTATTCTTATGAGAAACCGGTCGATCTGTATGACTTTTTTGTACCCTTGAGCTCTATTGAGCCCACTGTCCCATACAATGCCTCGGTTCATTTCAAAGAGATTGGCTGGGTTATTATGCGAAGCGATTTCAACGATCCTGAAAAGGTAGTCATTGCAGGCAAATCAGGTCTGAACAACGACCCCCACCACGGACATCTCGATGCGGGTCATTTCAGTCTTTATTGGCGGGGAATTGAGTTTATAAGCGACAACGGCAGCGCGGCTCAGGACCAGGCATATTTCGAGGAGGCAAGATGGGATAATCCTCTTGCATCGAGCATTGGACATAACGTTGTATTTGTAAATAGTGAGAAACAAGTACCCTGCAAATTGAAAAACAAACCCTGGGATGAAACTATCGGCGGGAAAATAAGTGAATTCAGAGCGGGAAAAAACCGCGATTATGCACTCATGGAACCGACAAATGCCTATCCCGGAAAGGAACTGAAAAGCTGGCGCCGTCATGTTATTCTCGAAAAACCTGCCATTACCGTTGTGCTTGACGAAGTACAGTGTACACGGGGCGCGGAAATCGAAGCAAGGTTCCATTCTGCGGCCAAACAGAACATCGGTGACGGCTACGTATTGCTTGAGAGCGATAAAGGATGCATGGCCCTTATTCCGGCGGTTGAGGGAGATTGCATCCTGAGACCCGGAAAGCATGGGATATTGGCTCATCACAGAAGAGCGAGCTTCCGCCGGGTTTCCTATGTCGGGACAGTGACTGAGGCCGAAGGAAACAAAACCGTCATTGCCACAATTATCCTTCCGGTTGGCGATGGCGAAGAGGCCGGTGAAATTGCAAACTCTATAAAAAGGAAAGTTGACAGTTCCGGTGCCCTGACATTATCATTTATAAAAGATAGTATAACATATACTTATAATTTTGATAACGTCAAGGAAGGGCTTGTGCTAGAAAAATGATAATAAACTATAAAGAGGAGAACTCAAAAAATGAAACCAGCATTCGCCGCAGTATTTATCCTGGTGATATGTTTTTCCACTGTTTTATTTGCGGAATATCCCGAGTACGTGGTAAGGCAAACCACACAAAAGATTGTCATTGACGGCAAACTTGATGAAGCGGATTGGGAAGCGGCACAGTCGTTTGGAGATTTCAAATTCCCCTGGTGGAAAGAAGGGGCAAAGGAACAGACTGAGGCAAAAATGCTCTGGGATGACACTTTTCTTTATGTATCCTTCAGGTGCGATGACAAACATATATGGGCCGATCATTACGACATTAATTCATCTACCTGCCTTGACGACTGCGCTGAAATATTCTGGAATCCCAATCCCGCTGAGAGCATGAATTTTTACCAGTTTGAGATAAACTGTATCGGGAATATACTGAGCTTGTACTATAATTTCGAAAAGGGCACGAAATCAGGACTGCATACTATCATGGTTCCTCATATTGGCCAGACAATCCAGGGTACGGTGAACAATGATGATGACACCGACAAAGGATGGGTAGTGGAGACAGCCATAAGGTTTTCCGATTACCCTGAGCTTTCAAAAAAGCCGGTACCCACTGCCGGAAGCATATGGCATTTGGGTCTCCATCGTTGCGGAGGTAAGACCAACCAGCAGTATAGCCAGTGGAGCCCTTCACAAACGCCACACCCGAATTTTCACAGGCCGCAGGATTTCGGAAAAATCTTATTCAGCGCTGAAAAGGTTCGGTAAAGTAGCTTTAGCTCCCACCTGTGTGTTTACAAAGTGCAACATTTCTTCACATGAACTCTCTTAGTCCAAACTATTTATAAATTTAACCGCAGAGTGTGCTGAGACCGCTGAGATAAAGCAATAATAAGGTATTGTATTTTTTTCAATTATATTTATTTTTTTCCTCTGTGTCCTCTGCGATGAAGAATTTTTTATTGAATAATACGGATTTGAAGCCTCGATAAAGCGCTTCATGTCAGTTTTTTTTAATATTATCCGGACCTATACTTGAGATATTGAAAATATACTTGTATGAAATATTATAAAAGGCTATTATCCATATTATAAATAGGATTAAGTTAAAATGTTTTCATAAATGATTTTGATTTGGATAATTTCGGATTATATGTGTCTCACATTTACATTGAATAAGTTAAAGAAAGGCAATCTCACATTATGGGAATGAAGCTTGCTATTCATCCAATCGATCTTATCGTGATAGTAGTGTACCTTATTGGCATTGTCACTATTGGTTGCTGGGCGGGTTTACGAAGACAGCGCGCGACCGGTGGCAAAGGTTACTTTCTTGCCGGAAGATCGCTTTCCTGGTCTGTTATCGGCCTTTCTCTTTTTTCTACAAACATATCAACCATTCATCTGGTCAGCCTTGCTCAGGAAGGATATGTCAATGGCTTGGCGTACGGCAATTTCGAGTGGATGGCAGCATTCACACTTATCGCGCTGTCGTTGTTCTTTGCCCCTTTTTATATCCGCTCGAATGTTA
>JABHYP010000748.1 GCA_018656855.1 Candidatus Latescibacterota bacterium
ATCGGTTGTCATCATAGAGGCGCCGTACATACTCATAGTATCCTTGTTCCAGTTTTCATGCGCGGAGAAATCCATGTCGAGCTTGTCCGATAACCGGTACTTCAGCTCAGCTCCGTTTTTAACCGTATCGTACCACCTGTCCTTTGTCTTTTCACCGGCAATAATATTGAGACTTGTTGAAAGAACGCTCTCCACCTTTAAGTCCATTTTATCAGTGAGATTGAAATCCCCGTTATTATTCATCTGCCATGTCAGTACCTTGTCGTTTCTGTTAAAAGAGACCTCGCCGGTTTTTTCACCGCCTGCGGCGTCATCCATTACCAGAAACACAGCCGCCGAAAGTATAAACGTCAGAATCACCGCTCTCATTGCCGAGACTCCGCAGCAGTGCTTCCCGAATGCTGTGTCGCAAAAGCATTGCATATCTTTACAAAATCACTTACATCAACACTTTCAGGCCGGGACTTCGGATCTATGCCGGCAGAAAGAAGAATGTCTAATGCTTGTTGTTTCGTTATGCCATTTGAAACAAAAAAGGGAATCAAAGTGTTTCTCAGCATCTTGCGTCTCTGCCTGAAAGCAATGCCTGTTAATGTTCGAAAAACAGTCTCACTGACAAGAGGATAATGATACTGTTCTGTTAAAACAAGCGAAATGACAGTAGACATCACCTTAGGTTCAGGTTTGAACGCTCCGGGTTTCACTTCCATAATCTTCCTGCCCCTCGCACAGAGCGCAAGGTTCAGAGTGGTAAGTCCATATTTTTTTGAGCCGGGATCGGCAAGAAATCTTTCAGCGACTTCTTTCTGAACCATTATTACCGCCTCCGCGATGTGTGCTCTATTGCGGATGAGAAACTCGATGATGGGAGCGGAAATATTATAGGGAATGTTCGATACTACCTTGATCCGGGAGGAAACATCCCTGAAAAGCTCATCGGGATCAAGCGTAAGAATATCAGACTCGATGAGGCGAAATCTCTCATCCCTCCCGAAACGCGAACGAAGCAGTGCTGAGAGGTCGCGGTCTATTTCAACTGCTATAACCGTGCGAGCCAGCCCGATGAGCCTTTCGGTCAATATTCCTTTTCCGGGACCGATCTCAAGCACAGTATCGTCCGGTTCGATTGAAGCGCTCTCAACAATACGATCGGCGATATGTTCATTGATCAGAAAATGCTGCCCAAAACGCTTTCTGGGGATGTGCTTACCATTGACAACAGCCATCTGACCTGAATTATCCTGGATTAAGGGCAAACACGCAGGTTTGCCCCTGCATTGTTAATTTATATAAAAAGCCGAAAATGCATGGCTACGGAGACGCAACGGCGAAAATATATACCCGGAAAAAAATAAACGGGATTTATACCAGTACGAGCGAACGGCTGTAAGCCAATATTTTACAGGAGATTCGCAGGCTGACTTCCACACAGCATTCTATCCATCCAGACCGAATAAAACACGAGCGTTTTTCCCCGTTACTTCGATAACTTCTTCGACCTCAACCTTTTTTACAATGGCCAGCTTTTCGGCAACCTCTCTTACGTAAGCCGGTTCATTCCGACTGCCGCGGTATCTCTGAGGCGTTAAAAAAGGCGCATCGGTTTCGATGAGACAACTCTCGAGTGGAACCACCCGGGCAACCTCAACTCTGTCCGATCCCTTAAAGGTCAAGGGACCGTTAAAACCAATATAAAACCCCCATGACACAAGCGTACGAGCAAACAAGGAAGAACCGCCAAAACAGTGAAAAACACCGCGGAGCCCTTGCAATTTTTCTTGCCCTATACTTTCTATGCCATCCATCTCCACGTTACGGAAATGAATTATTACCGGTAGATCGAGTTCCCTCGCAAGCTCAAGCTGGCCGGAGAAAGCCCGCATCTGGATGTCACGCGGCGAACGGTCACGGTAAAAATCAAGACCGGTTTCGCCTATTGCCACAACACGCGGATGTTCCGCAAGACGTGCTATTTCGAGGTTATCTCCGGGTAAAGCCTCAGAAGTGCTGTTCGGGTGAATTCCCACAGCGGCGTAGACCATATCATACGTTTCGGAAAGAAGAACCGCATTTTGCGAGGTTGCCACATTACAGCCGGGATTGATTATATGCGAGATTCCCGCCCGGTGGGCTCGTTCGATCACCTCATCTCTGTCATTGTTAAAGTCGTCAAAATCGAGATGCGCATGGGTGTCAATAAGCATGTCAGCTCACTTTCGCCCCAGGGGAAACGCCTGCGCTCGGCATAAGAATTGAGAATTTACCGCTATCTTCGGCGGCAAGAACCATCCCCTGAGAATACTCGCCCATCATTTTGCGGGGTTTGAGATTGGCAACAAATGCGACCTGCTTTCCGACCAGGTCTTCAGGCTCAAAGTGTTCGGCGATCCCGGCAATAACCTGTCTGCCTCCCATGCCGTCATCAATCCGGAGGCGCAGGAGCTTTTTAGAGCCCTCGATTTTTTCCGCCTGTTTTACCGTGCCGATCCTGATATCAAGCTTAAGAAAATCCTCGAAGGTTATGATTCCCTCATCATCGGATTTTTCTTCAAGGGCATCGGGCTTTTTTGTTTCTTCGGCCACTGTTTTCTCCTCTTCGATTCTCGGGAACAGGGCACCGATATTTTCTATTTCCACACCGATTGGGGCTGATATGTCACATCTCTCGCCAAGCATATCAAAAGAAAATTCGCTCAAGCTGCCTTTATTTCCGAATGCTTTCCATATTTTCTCGCAGCTTGACGGCATATACGGGTAGAGCAAAATTGAAATTCCACATATAGCACTGGCCAAATCATAAAGAATGCCGATCAATTCGTCCTTTTTATCAGGATCTTTTGCCAGTTTCCATGGCGCTTGTTGTTCGATATATCTATTAGCCTTACGAATATAATCCCAGGTTTCATTACACGCATTTGACAATTGAAATTCGTTTATACAGTTTTCCCATTCATCTTTAAGTTTTGGAAAATCTTTTTTTAAATCAATCTTTGATTGTTTAATTAAAACTTTGCTTCTTTTTTTGAGAACAGAGGATTCTGAATCTGGTATTGTGAATTTCCCTCCAAGATACTTGTGTATCATCGAAATTGTTCTGCTTACAAGGTTACCGAGGTCATTCGCGAGATCGCTGTTATAGCGATCGATGAAACGGTCATAGGTGAAATCGCCGTCATTACCGTAAACGACCTCTCTGAGCAGGAAAAATCTGAGGGGGTCGGGGCCGAACCTGTCTACAATATCGAGGGGGGACACTACATTCCCGAGACTCTTAGACATCTTTTCCCCCCGGTGGTAGATGAAACCGTGGCCGAACACAGAATCCGGTATTTTGACACCGGCGCTCTTGAGCATTGCGGGCCACATGACACAGTGAAAGCGTGTGATATCCTTTCCTATAATGTGGCACACTTCGGCGTTATCCCAGTATTGCTCAAATTCGGTAAGATCATCGCTTCCGAAGCCGAGGGATGAAATATAGTTAATGACAGCATCGAAC
>JABHYP010000749.1 GCA_018656855.1 Candidatus Latescibacterota bacterium
CTGAGCCCTGCTTCAGGATGAAGTTATCATCTATGTTACAGTATTGGTAATAGAGCCGCGACAACTCGTGGGCGTCCAGCTTACCGTCGCTGCGCATGAGCGAGAACTCGAAGAAACCAAGCACCGGTGGCGCGAGAATGTATACCAACTCGCCGTCCTTATGGAACGCCATCATCATCCCCTTGTGCGCCAGTTCATCAAGTATTATCCGGGTTTCCTCCGGCGGTTTTTTCCAGATGTCGGCAATCTTCCCGAGCGGCACGATCTTGAGTGGTAGAAGTGCACACAACCGTGCCTCTTCCTCGGTGACGAGGAGCTTGAGGATCTCGAAGAGCGTTTCAGAGAAGTAGACTCCAGGAACGTACTGCTCCAGGCGGCGTGCGAGACGAGCATAGCTGTGCTGACCCAGGTGTCCCATTCTACTCTCTTCCATCGCGAGTTGGTTGTGGCCTGCCCTCAATCATTGTGCTGTACGTCGTCATAACATTCCGGACACTTTCAGTTAAAGTTCTTACTTCACCACCACCATCTTCCTCGTATCACTCAGGTCATTAGTATTATATGTAAGTTAAAATATATTCACTTGTTCAGAGGAGTCAAGGGAAATTGACCGTGGAGATGGAAGCTGTGTGGAAGGTTGCAAAATTCGGAAAATGTATGCGGATATGGTGCAGAATGACACACTTTTTCCACACCTAGTGCATGGGAGTTCTGTGCGCGATGAATTGCAGAAATTACTCAAATCACGGGCCAATCCCAAAATTCTTTTCTGCTTCCGGTTCAGGCCCACGAATGAACAAAGATTCTTTTTGAGCATGATAGGCAATATCCAGATGCGGGGTCTTTATCCGTCGTTTATAAAATGATGAATTCATGAGAGCAGCCAATGTGCCGGTTGTCAGCAGAGTTCTTTCAACCGGATAAGAAGCCTTGCCATTGAGAATCATCTCTTCGATATGGTAAACCAGCGGGCTGAAATTACCGTTAGGCCTTTTAAACTGAATCTTTATCATTGCCGAAACAAGACTATTTTTCCCTTTTACCTCTGCGGCAAAACCGGTCTGCTCAGCCCCCACATGCCCGCTCAGTAGATACACGGCTGCCTGAAGCCCGTCCCGATACTCTATAATAAAAACGATAGGTTTTTTAACATTATCCCGCGGGGAACCTTTCTTCCTACCGGGACAGCGATTGATCGCTTCATCGAGCATTCGTTTCGCCCACTGGTTTGCATCGGTCCACTTCCATACCTCGGCTCCTTCAAGACACTGTACTGCGGCGATACCGGTTTCATTTCCCCTGCGGCGCTCCACCATGCATTGCAGGCTCTCCAGGGCATGGAAACCATAAGCTTCCTTGTTACCCGCGAACGATACAACCGCTTTTTCTACCGGTGTTCCGATATCCAGTTCAAGCTCTGGGTGTCGCCATGCCAGCGGAAGCGATGAACCGGCCATGAGCGGGAAATTCAGTTCGAGTGACTGATCATACATCCATTTTGCTTCATCCCAGTCAAACGATAAATGCTTGTCTGAAAATATCGGGACTACACTGCCGGTTTCGCGGAATACATCGATGATCTGTTTGAATAAATACCACCGTGGATATAGTTTCTGCCCTTTGATATTCCATGGATAGTTGCCGTGTTCGCCGACAAACACTACTCCATCGACAGCAAGATCATCCCCTCCCATCAAAAGTGCTTCACGTACAGTAGGAAAAATGGTGAAACCGTGTTTTTCAGCCAGATTGCGGCTCATATCGTTTTCTGGTACTTGGTCGGTATACATGGAGACGACCTCAAGCCGTGGTGTGCGCCTTTTCTCATAGAAATAACCTTCGAGTATCCGCCCGACAATTACATCGGCATGAGAGCTACGGCGGTATTCTGTAACAACGGTTGCAACCCTCGGCTTTTTCGCAGCAAAAGCAGATTTTGCACCTCCGGCAAACAAAAGTGAAATGGGTAAACCGGATATCTCCCGCCGTGAGAGCATCGATTGAAATAATTTTAACAAAGTATTTCCTTTCATGGCAAGTCACAATATTTATTTAAAAAACCAGATTATGTTAAAACCTGGATTTCCCATATAGAATAATGATGGCTGTATCTCGCAAAAACATTTTGGACACTTCCAGTTAAAATTTAAGGTGTAGTTTTCAGGAATTGCAACTGTTTTTTTCAAACCTTCTTTCCCTTGGTTATTTGCCGGGATATTGTTTCGTATAGGACAATTACGTTATCATTCTGTTTAACCGCTCTGCTATTGGGATTGATTAAATGGATAGGTGTTTCTAATTGGCAAATTTTGAAGTAAAACCAGTTTAACATTATTATGATTAAAGTTGTTATTCACTAGAAAATACTTGAAAAATAATGTAAAAGTGGTAATATTCATTCATAAAAGAGATCGTGTTGAAACATTAAATCCATTCTATTTGAAAAGGGGATTCTCGGTTAAGAGGTTAGATCTATGAATAATATACTTATTCACGTATCAATCCTTCTGGTATTCTTTATCCTTCCAGGCCGCATAGCCGAAACTGAAGAGGCAGTTTTAATAAGCGATGTTCTCGTTGACGGAGTAAACTGCCGTGGCGCCCATGTCAGCACACGACCTCACAATCGTAAAGTATCATATCATACACCGAGTAAGACATGGTACGTCTTTTATGGTACTGGCCATTGGACAGAAAAACTCGGTGAAGAGGGTGCCCGGAACGAATTAATTGCCTGGCGTTCGTCTAAAGATGGTAAAACCTTCAGCTCTTTTGCACCCGCAATTATTGGAAACGGACATTCAAGCTCAACAGATGTACTCCTTGTGGGAGATCGCATATATATTGCCAATACTCGTTGGGGATTCTGGCGTCAGCGAGCAGGAATTCCCTGGGAAAAAGATGGAAAAGCATATTATCATCGGGGCTCATCCGATAGCACAATGTTTTATGTTCCATATGAGGTATTTACATATGACATTATTGATGGCAATCTGGTCAAGGGTATAACTGTCGAAGCATTACCGGGTGATCACCATGTCATGCATGCCGGACCACATTATGGCTCGATAACACGTGACAGTGACGGTAGATTTTGGGTGGCTGCGAGAGCACTTGCAGATAAAAGCGGACTCTCTACATGGGTAGCTCGAACAAGCAGCTCAGACAATGTTATCGACTGGGAACCTTATCATACTTTATTCAAGAGCTCAGGTCCTGGCTCGCACGCACCGCAGATTATCGCACTGGATAATGGTCTTGTTGCTTGTGTCCTATTTGCGAAATACGAACTAATGACCATGGTTTTTCTTTTCAATCCTATTTCCAATGAATGGGGAAATCCTCATATTATCGGTAAAGGTTACCAGAGCAAACGTGCTTCAGCGGTATTTGATCCCGGAAGCAGGCGACTTCATGTTGTTTATACCGATTCACAAGGAGATGCACGGCACCGTTCACTGACAGCGCCCTACAATATGGGGAACTGGTTTCCTTCACTTGATGAAGATGGAACACTTGTGGCAACAAATGCTGGTTCTAATACGGGTGATGACGATCTGAGCTTATCGGTGAATACTTCGAAAAATCCGGCTCCCCTGGCGCTTGTTCACAGGGCTGACGACCTGCACCTTCATCTTAAATACTACGATGGTGATCAGTGGTCTCCGAAAGATGTAAAAGTTGGTTTAGATGATTCCGAATGGATCTGTGATGAGGCTTCTGCGGTTGCTGATTTTTCTCACGGTTTTGGATTCCTTTACGCGAGCGTACCGAGAGATCCAGAAGTTCGTAAGAAAAATGACAATATAGTGCAGCTTCGATTCTGCCTGATAAAAAATCCGGAAATCCTGTTCTGAAAATCTGACCATATGAGACAATAGACAGTATTAAACCTTTCATTTTCCAGCGAGCCTAACTAACTGAATATATAACTTGTTTTAAATGTTTTTTTCAAAAACTTTATAGTGCAAGAAACATCTAATTATCCTTGATACGGCTTCATTAAAGGAAAAATCTTGTTTAAAATGAATCGTTGCAATATTATGGAAATGTTGGTAAAACAATTCGGGGTTATTCAGCCTCATGATTTTGATATGATAAATATCGGATGATAACAATATGACAGTAAGTCAGCGCAGCAGGTTTCAGATTGTTCGTGGATTACTTTTCCTGCTCCTTACATTCACCTACATACTGGTGTTTTTCCATCGCATGTCCCCTGGCGCCATATCAGATAACCTTATGGATGCCTTCAATATATCCGGGGCTCAGCTCGGATCACTTGCCGCGATATATTTCCTTGTTTATTCCTTCATGCAGATACCATCGGGTGTGCTGGCCGATACTCTCGGTATGCGTACCTCCATGATAATCGGCAACTTCTCAGCTGGTGTTGGTTCTCTGATCTTCGGTTTAGCGGATTCATTTGTCATGGCAAGTGTGGGAAGACTCTTTGTCGGGCTCGGCGTCTCGGTTATATTCATCAGCATTTTAAAATTTAACTCTCTGTGGTTCAGC
>JABHYP010000077.1 GCA_018656855.1 Candidatus Latescibacterota bacterium
CACCATTCCCAGACATTGCCTGCCATATCGTTGAGGCCAAACCTGTTCGGCGAATATGTCCCCGGTTTTTTAAGGTATTTTTTCCACCCGAGACCCTTTTCCCAATTCCGCCCGTAATTAGCTAGGTTTTGTTGCGCATTCATACCCCAAGGGAATTTTTGTCTCTGATTTCCGCTTCTCGCTGCATATTCCCATTCGGCTTCAGTGGGCAGTCGCGCGCCAGCCCATTTTGCAAAAGCAGAAGCATCATGCCAGGAAACATAAATAACAGGCCATTCGGAATGTGCCAGTTGTTCATTCCATTGCGGTGGTTCAGCGCGCCCTGTAGCCTTAAGAAACACTGAATACTGCTCCACGGTTATTTCATCTCTTGCCATTTCAAAGGGAGAAAGAGTTACGCGATGAACCGGTCGGTGGAATAATTTTTTGTCCAAATCACCAACTGAATCGCCCATTTCAAATGTACCGCCTGATATCCGCACCCAGGATATAGAAACAGTCTTTATAGGTACGGGCTCCACTTTTTGTTCCTGTACTTTTTCTGCTGGCGGTGGTTCGGGCTTTTCTCTCAATGCAATCTGAGTTCTTTCGGGCTTTTTTTCAACAGGAGGCGGTTCCGACTGCTTTACTATACGTGCTGGTTCCGGTTCTCTCGTTGCGGGTGCTGGTTGAGGTTTCTTTACAGCAGGTTTAGGTTCTTCCCTCCTGTTTTCAGGAATGCTTCTTTGTGTAACGGGTGATTGAGTTTCCCTGGTTTCTGTCGTTGATGTTTTTACAGGAGTTTTTGGTTTTGTAGTAACTGGAGCAGGAGGTTTGGTTTTACTTACTTCCTGTCTTTGCGGTTTTCTTTGCTGAGTTGTTGAAGGTTGTTTTTCTTGAGGTTTCTTTTGTTCAACAGATTTGTCAGACACTGGCTTTTCTGCAACAGGAGATATCCTACCCTTTTCAGATGATTTATTAAGAAACGAAAGAATGCCGAGCATTATTATAGTTACAACACCAAAAGCAATTAGCCCGGTAACAAAAACCGGTAATTCTTTTTTGCCCTTTTTTACTTTCTTATCTACTTGAGATTTCTTCCCTTTTCTTTTCATCTCAACCGTACCTTTGGCTGAATCAGTAGATTTCTCGGCGACTTTTTCTATTTCCGGCAGGCTTTCCATTATTTGTGTTTTTTCTGCCTCCTGCGGTTCTTTTTTATCTTCCTTTTTTTCTTTTTCGTGAGGTTTCTCGGACACCGGAGTTTCAGCGGCAGCAGAAAAACCGGCAAGAGACAACTCATGCATCTTTTTACCGAGTTCTCTGGCGCTCTTGGGGCGGTCGTCTGGATTCTTGGACATCGCCCACATTATAAGATCAGAAAGAGCTTCAGGAACATCTTTATTGATTTCATGTGGAGTCGCAGGAGTAACATGAACCTGGTTATACATTAAGGCTGTTGTGTCAAGACCATGGAAAGCCGGCTTGCCGACAGCCATCTCATAGAACAGAGATCCCATGCTATATACATCAGCCCGCCCGTCGATTTTTCCTCCCGTAATCTGTTCCGGACTCATATACATGGGAGTTCCAATAAATGTCCCCGCCTGAGATAATTGTGTGCCGTGCATGGCTTTTGCAATACCGAAATCCAGAACGATTGGAACACGTTTTTTATTAATCAAAATATTTTCAGGTTTTATGTCACGATGTATCACTCCTTTTGAATGCGCATGATGCAAGGCAAAACATACAAGCATTCCAATTCTTGATAGAATTTTCGAAGATATTGGACCTCTTTTTCTAATAATATCGGAAAGCGAAAGCCCCTCAATAAATGCCATCGAATAGTAAGTAAATTCGTCTTCCTGGATAACATCGTGGATTTGGATTATATTGGGGTGCGAGAGTTTTGCTGAAATTTTCGCTTCGTGCATGAATCGTTTAGAAAAACTTTCATCATGTGAAAAATCCTGAGGCAGTAGTTTTAAAGCAACTTTTCGTTCAAGGCGCTTGTCTGTTGCAAGGAAAACAATTGCCATTCCTCCCCTGCCTAATTCGCGTGTAATTTCATAACGGTTTGAAACGAAATTCTTGAAACGTTCATTGAAATCCTGCGTTGAGTCGATTTGGGGTGATGTCTCGGATTTTGGGATTTCTGGAACAGAAGTTTTCTGAAGTCCGGATAGCTTCGAGCCGCAATTAGAGCAAAATTCAGAACCATCTCTGTTTTCAGTTCCACATTTGTTACAAAACATGTGAACCTCGAAGAGTATAAACGAAAAAAAGAATATAAATATTACTCACAAACTTATTAATAACTTTATTATATTTACAAAAATTATCGTTGATGTCAACATTTTTCTTGCTAACATTAATAAATCAAGACTCAATAATACAATAAAAAAAGAAACTTTTTCCCCATTTTTTTCTATAATATAAAAAAAGCAGACAACAATGCAAAAAGATATCTTCCAAAGTTCATAATGTATTGCCTTAAGAGTATACCTTATCTCATTGTCTATCATGGCGTATCAGCTATATATAGCAAATTTATTTAAATAATTCTATATTTCTGGCAAACTTATTGCTTTCTTTCTATATGATTTCTAACGTTTTTTTTTAATCTTGGGGAATTCTATGTATCGAAAATTTGCTCTTCTCTTTTTCTTTTTGATTCTGCCATTTTTGTCAGCACACGCCCAGAAAGATAAATCTTCCGGTATTGTGCTTAGTGTTTCGGGGAAAACAGTTTTTGCTCAGTTTGAGGATATCGATATCAGTGTGGGTGATATTGTCGAAATACAACGATATAAAGAAATTATTGACCCCATTGATGGTAAAGTGCGTGGAACACCATTGATAAAAATTGCAAGGGGCGTTATAGATGATTTTGGTCTCGGTAAAGCATCAATCAGAATTCTGGAAATGCTTGTTAATGACACTATTGAAACAGATGATATAGTAATTCACACCGGTCAGGAAAAAAGAATAATAAGAACGCAAGAACTTACTTATGGTGAAATACAGGATATTTCTGAAGAGGAAATTGTTACCTCTCTCGGTTCAGATGATGATATCAGCGAAGGCGATGTCTTTCTTGTCCAGAGAACCGAACCTGTATACGATCCGGAAACAAACGAAGTCACCGGTACCCGTGAAACCACGGTCGGCAGAACCATAGTTGATTCGGTGTCACCGACATCCAGCACAACGCGGATAATAGAACAAACTGTGCCTTTAGAAAGCACCGACAATGTTGTCAGGGAGTCTGACTATCTCGCGCATCTTGCTTTTATGCAGTCTGATTCAGTGAAAATTTCCATGCTCGAAGAAGAAGTCGCGTCATTGAAAAAACAGATCAGAACGCTAAGATCAAATTTTGACAGCCTCGGCTATGAACAATCACAGCATCGAAACGAATTCGAAACCTTAAAACGAGATATTGAATCAGTTTTACCAAAACTAATGTCCGGTGATATTCAAGGAACGACTATCACTATAAATAATGACGAGCCTGTTACTCGCAATATTTCGAGTGAATTGTTCGAATTATACAGGCAGTCGCTGAATAATTGTCTCGATCGCAAGTTCCAGAGAGCGGTACAGGGATTTCAAATGATCATCGAACGTTATCCGGATTCCAAACTGACTGAAAACTGCAGATACTGGATTGCCCAGTCCTACTTTAGCCTTAAAAACTTTACCTATGCCGCAGAGGAGTTCAAGTCGGTTCTTGCTGACACTCGTTTTAAACATAAAGACGATGATGCTTCCATTATGCTCGGTATTACATATTATCGCATGAACGAACCGGATGAAGCCCGTGCGGAATTCCAGAAGTTTATTGAAAATTATCCTGATAGCGAATACAGAAATAAAGTAAATTACTGGATAAACCAGTTGTCATAATAATTTTGAAAGGTTGAGAATAATGAAACTGTCTTTTATAAAAACAACTATAGTGCTTTTGCTTCTGGCATCCTTCTTTATTTCAGGTTGCGCCACCGAAGTCACTTATTACAAGCGCGGCGTTCGATTTGAAAAAAAGGGAGAATATGCTAAAGCAATTGATGCCTATCAAAAATCCCTCAAGCATGATCCTGCTTATGCTCTTTCCTATTTCAGATTGGGAAGTGTTTACTCGAAAAACAAACGGTGGAATGAGGCATTAACTAACCTTCTCGAATCGGAAACACTGGGGATCGACGATAAAGAACTTCACATGATGCTGGGTTCTGTTTATGATGCGCTCAATCAGTTTGATAAAGCTGCTGAAGAATACGGTAAGGCTATCGAAGACCGTCCCGATGATGTTCGCGCACATCTTAAACTTGGCTCTACCCTTGAAAAAAACGGCAATTACGAGGGTGCTCTGAGCGAGTTTAATGCAGCCATCGCCATTGTAATAGATTTTTATGAGGCATATTTTCACAGTGCCCGTATGCTGTACAGGCTCAAGAGATATAATGAGGCCGAAGAAACCTATCTCCAGGCTTTGAGGCTTAATAAAAAATATCCTCAGGCCCAGAACAATCTCACTGTCCTCTACCTCGAAACAAACCAGATGATGAAAGCTCTCGAATCTGCGCAAAAAACTCTTGATATGGATGCTGGATATGTTCCCGGAATTGTTAACATGGGAGTGGTTCATGAACTTATGGGTGAGATGGAAAGCGCTGAAAAATTTTATAAAAAAGCCACGGCAAAAGACAGCGATTACTCTATGGGACACTATCGTCTTGGGATTTTCATATCAAAAGACGGCAGATCAAAAGAAGCCCAGCGAGAACTCGAACTTGCAGTTATGGCTGATCCGGATTTTGCCCCTGCATATAATGAACTGGGGCTTCTGGCGCTTGAAAATGCTGATTACACAAAATCTCTCGAACATCTTCAGAATGCAGTGCGTGTGGACTCTACTTATGCAATCGCATACTACAATATGGCTGGAATACTTGCGAATGTCGGTAAATATAAAAAAGCTGCTGATGCCTATTCAAAATATCTTATGTATTCCGATTCTCAAGAGGATGTGGAAGAGGTGGTTTCCCGCATCAAAATTCTTTTGTCGGCAGGAAGAAAGTGATAGCCCGTTATTCGGTATCAATGGTCAATAGTCAGAAAACAGAAGAAAATGCCGCAGATTGATAAAAAATATTTTTTCGGTTTTCAAGCTGAAAAGATTTTTTAGCCACAGATGAACACGGATGGACACGGATAAAATTTATCCTTCTAAATCTGAAATTTATTCACAACAAACGCTTGCTCCGGCGATAACAAACAGTTCATCATCGATGTCCATAAAAGTAACCTTCCATCCCTTTTTATCGTTTTTGCTGCTTGTAAGAGACGTAATAATACCTTTTTTCATTATCATGGCAGCTTTAGAAAAATCTTCTACCATCTGCGGGAGTATTACCACATGGCGGATTTGAGTGTTAAGATTATTTGTAAGTGAATAAATCCCTGACCCCAGCGCCATACCCATTCTCATAAAAACTTTTTCAGCATGTTCCGCTGCATCTTTCTCGCCATCCAGAGCATCGAGAATATCTTTATTGGTTAGCTCGAGTTCGAATGCCGTATTTTCATAAGAATAGGGGTCACGTTTTAAAGCATCAATTATCTTTTTAACTTTTTCTTTTCTGAAAATTATTTTCCCTTCTCTCTTTTCCTCTTCACGCGCATAATGAATCATTCCGTCGAGCGAAACGAGCGCTTCGAGATGAAGTTCAGGATATTCATCATCGCATTTTCTCATGAGCGCAAGTTCACCCCTTGCAATCAAACGATTGATAAGAACGGTCTGGTGCAGGAATGTAGGGAGACCCATGTGGACATTTTCTATTGCCTGTCTTAAATGAACGTAATAATCAGGGGCAATATCCTTTATACAGGAAATCGGATGCCCGTTGATAAAAACCCCTGTCCCCAAGGCGCTTCCTGTCTGAATGAAAATAAAATTTTCATCTTCAGTTATTTCTGTAAGTTCACGCAATCGCCGTGTTCTCGCAATTGCCATGGTCATTGCATTTGCGCTGTTCTCAACAGCAACGAATATATCTTCGGGGAAAGAACGGTCCAGGCGGCGCACACGCTTTACAAGTTCTCCTGTTATGTCGAAATCCTTCCACTCGGGAAGATTCATTGCCATGACAGCTTTAGTTCCATCAACCAGCCCTGATGTTACAATACCGAGCGCGGTTAATTTTAGATCGTTACTTTGAAGGTTCTTCCATGCTTCAAAAAGAGAAGCAGCTGCAGAATCGAGAATTGCCTCACGTCCGGCATCTCCTTGTTTGTGACGCGGATTTCCGTTTTCGTCCTTTGTCGTAACATGCACCGTTTCTCCATCAGCAACGTATCCGCACCATAGCGAGTACGGGCTAATTCTTAAGCCGATAAAGGCTTCATCTTCAACAGGTTTTGATACCTTTCCTTTAGAAGTAAGTGATATTGGGACAGTATCTCTTTGCTTCAGCACTTTCGGGGCTTCATAGGCTATTTCACCGTTTACGA
>JABHYP010000750.1 GCA_018656855.1 Candidatus Latescibacterota bacterium
ATCAATACAGACCATTGGGCATTTCAAGCATCACCATTCCCAGAAACATCGGTCTATCGATCAAATATTACGGTTTTTGTGATCGATGGTGTTGAAACCGAATCTTATTATCATGCATCAGATTTAGTATTCCTTCCTGATGGAGCATGGGCATTTCGATATCAAGATTATGATTCCGAAAATTGCGATCCTGTTGCGAGTGATCATTGTCCTGGTGCGTGGTATATCAATACGTCTTCAGGTTTATACGGTCCCTATGATTATCGTCCGTCAGAACCAATTGCTACCTCTGCAGGAGATTTCTATCACTATACTGGCGAGGCGGTCAGCATGAACCAAGAAGACAAAATGTATGCGCTCTACAAAAACGGTGAAGTCGTTAGCGAATGGGATTATATCGATATGGTTACGTATTCACGCGACGCAGAAGATATCATTTTTCGCGCACGGATGGGTGATGATTGGTTTGTTGTAAAGAACGGAGTGGATTTGAGTCAATCTTGGGACTATCTGGACAATCTGTTGGTTAGCCGCTTTACAGATACATATTCGTATCGAGCGCGAGATGTTGACGGGGATTGGCATATGGCAATAAATAACGAATCTTTAGCTTTACCATCTGAGCCGTCGCGTATTTATTTGAATGAGATGGCTAATGAGCCGTTTGCCTTTTACGAGCTAGACGAGGAGCGCTCACTTCCTCATTCCGGAAATTTCGTTATTACAAAAATTTCTTCTGCTTTGGGTGACTGGACATATCCAGAACCTGTCCGGTTTGAGTCCGTGGACAATGACGGAAACATGCTCTTTATGTCGAGAACTGAATTACCGGCGTCAGTTCGGAGCGGTGGCAACACGATTGAGATTCGAAACTTTTTTAATTGGCAAGAAGATAAAGTGTATTGGATGAATGATCAGAAAATCGGTTCTGGGGTGCTTCGGATTTACTTTGTCTACGATGAAACCGTAGAAAAAACCAGAAACTCTCAGTATCCTGATAATGCATCATCCGGAGTTCTCGGCGGTGTTCTTCAAGGTGTCTATTTTGACGAACCTGGAAATGCTGTATTCTATGTTGCTCTTGGCGGAAAATTAATTCGGGAAGTATATGACGTGAGTAGCTATCGAGTGTTTGGGGATTCGATGGTTCCTGATTCGAAATGATAATTGCATAATAAAGGGGTCGGGTCGTTACTTGCAACATTCCGCGATCAGGTTCAGATAACGGATTAATCCATTATTTGCATTTTTAGACAGAAAGTGTTGTAAATCGCTCCTTTTTTGAGTACTATTTTAAATGTAATTATGACCAAAAACATTCAAAAACAATTGGTTATTTATCAAGGGAAAAACGGAGCGATTGAGTTTCGCGGGGATTTTGATAGGGAGACTATTTGGGGAACGCAGGGGCAAATTGCTGAAGTATTTGGTATTGATAGAACTGTTGTTACCAGACATATTGGTAAAATTCTCAAAGATGGAGAGGTTAATGAAAAAAGCAATGTGCAAAAAATGCACATTGCAAATTCAGATAAACCAGTAAAATTTTATTCTTTAGACATTGTTTTGGCAGTTGGTTACAGAGTAAACTCATCAAAAGCTATAGAATTTCGAAAATGGTCAACTAAAATATTAAAACAACACTTACTTCAAGGATTTTCTATCAACAAAAAACGAATCGGGCAGAATTACGAAAAATTTATGCAAGCCGTGGCCGATGTTAAAGCCTTGCTTCCTTCGGGTAACAGAGTAACAACCCAAGATGTTTTAGAGTTGATTAATGCCTTTGCGGGCACATGGTTTTCTTTGGATGCTTATGATACGGATACTTTTCCCAAAACAGGCTCAATAAAAAAGAAAGTTGTCTTTACAGCCAGTGAGTTATCTGAGGCTTTACGGGAATTAAAGCAGGAATTGATTGCCAAAAAACAGGCAACTGACCTTTTTGGACAAGAAAGAAGCAAGGATACGGTTGAAGGTATTATCGGTAATGTATTTCAAACTGCGTTTGGCAAAGATGTGTACCCCAGTGCCGAGAAAAAAAGTGCACATTTGCTATACTTTATGATCAAAAATCACCCGTTTACAGACGGTAACAAGCGCAAC
>JABHYP010000751.1 GCA_018656855.1 Candidatus Latescibacterota bacterium
ACAGCCGCAGCAGTCCTGGCGGTGCTGGTCGACAAACAGAAGCAGAATATTTTTAATCTCCGGGGAGTTACCTCGTTTATTCGCGGGTTCGGACCTGCCTTTCTTCACATCTAATAAGGCTCCTGCTCCGGCGATTTCTGTAGTCTTTATGAATTCTCTCCTGTTCATTGTATTCTCCTGATATATGATGCTTTCTATCAAAATTTTACGCTATTATATTCTTAGTTATTTATGTTTTTTAAGTTGGAAAATAATTTATATGTTCTCCCTTTCTTCATAACCTCACCAAATTCCCAGGAGGGTGGTTTTAAGTGATTAATTTACAAGCTATCATATCAATAGTTGCTGAAGATGTGGTAATGTGGGGGAATATAAACATTTTCCCAGTTAGGTGTAATTCATGAATTACACCTACAAAGTTAAAAAACGTTTCAATGCTAACGACATTTCCACTACTTTTTTATTTTCATGATACTTTTGACAGTATCAATCTGAACGATTATTTTCCAAGCGATGCGAGGTAGTTCCCTGATCCTATGACACATGTGGATACAATAAGCACAAGTATCCCGATGACAATGGTTACCAGCGTACGCCGGCTCGAACCTTTCCATTCTCTGAAAATGAGGCCCCAGATATTGCTGAATACGATAATGAACGCCATGTGAATACTCCAGCTTGAAAAATCATATTTCCCCATCTTTGTCGTTCCCATGCCATAGAACAAAAACTGGAAATACCAGATTATCCCCGCCAGTGACGAAAACATATAATTGTGTAAAAGCGATGCGCCACCGCTGGTTATGTAATCTTTACCCGTGCGGTTCTTAATATTGAGAAACACACACCAGAACACATTTGTTGTAAAACCGCCGACCATTATTGGGATAAAAACCGGATTATTCACCCACAGCGAACCGGTGCCAAGCTCTTTCGCGGCAACGGCAATCGGCTTTCCGGCGGCAATTCCGAAAGCGAAACATGCGCTCATGATACCGCAAATAATCGCAATAAAGACTCCCTTTCTGAAATCAAATTCCCTTATGGTCTCCCGTTTTTGATCTACTGTCAGTTCTCTTTCTTTCGATATGCCTGCCCTGCCGCATATGGCGATACCTACGAGACACACCATAACGCCGCCAAGCGTTACCAGCCCGGAAGCGGTCGATGTCAATTCGTCGAATGTACCGAAATAGACAGGCGGAATAATTGTCCCGAACGCCGCACAGTTTCCGAGCGCAAGAGCATACCCGAGAGACATTCCGAGATACCGCATCGTAAGGCCGAATGTCATTCCGCCGACTCCCCACAATACTCCGAAAATATAACATGCAAGAATATTCCCGGCAGGCGCGCTTCTGAAAACACCCATCAAATCCGGCACTGTTAAAAACGCCATTAGACACGGCGCTACAATCCAGGCAGCGAAACCGCTCACAATCCAGTAACTCTCCCATGCCCAGTTGCGCACTTTCCTGAACGGTATGTAAAAGCTCCCCGCCGATAATCCGCCGAGAGCATGAAGAAAAACGCCTGATATCGGATTCATTCGGTTACCTCCTCAATCCGCCATCCCGGGACTGTTTCAAATAACCGGACATCATCTTCGAGCATGTTCGGATTCTCTTTCGTGTAAACGCCCACACAGGCAGCGTCCTGCGGTCTCATGCACCCGGCGGCAAATTTGATGGCTTCACGGGGATCGTTGCGTCCTGCGGCGAGAATCTTGTAATGAATTACGGGCTTTGAAAGGCGTTGAATGAGGTTTACCATGATATCCCTGTCCTCGGAAAGGAACCATTCCGGTTTGTCATGGGCAAGTTCAGCATTCTCATCCCGGTGCGAGGCATTGTAGTAGGAGCACATGTAAAAATCGACATCGAGGTTCTTTTCCGCCCACTCAAAAACACGGGGATCATGACCGGCAACGCCCGCCGGAAGTCCGGCTTCTTTAATCGCCTCTATAGCCGGGGGAATTTCATCGATCTGATTATTTGCTATTTTATAATCCATTACACCGCCATGGATATAACACGCCTTTGCGCCTCCGGCGATGGCATCCTCGATGCTTCTGAGAATAGTTGACATTTCAGGGCAGGTTTGTGCAAACCATTGAATGGACCCGCCTTCGTCACGGTATTCCATGAGCATTCGGATGATGTGGTTATCGGCTCTGCCTAGAAACGTATTAATACCGAGTTCCTCAGCCTGTTTTAGAGTTGCTTTGATTTGGCCGACAGTGTAATAGCGCAACATCTCGATGTCCCTTTCGGCACCCTGATGTGAAAAGCCGCTGAAAGGATTTCCTCCAATAATAAGCCTGCGCACTGAAAGACTGCCGATACGAATTTGGGGGATTGGCATACACCTGTTCCATTAAGATAAAAATACATTGTTTTCTATCGAAGCGTTTTCATAACTGTCACGTATGATGCGAAAACGGTCGTAAGCAACTGTAAAAAAGGGGATATCACTATCATTAGTACTATCCAGCCGACAAAACTAATATGGGGATCATAAAGAAAATATGGGTGACCGAAATTCTCAAAATCAGCCTGCGGATCAAAAATCATCATGCCGGAAGGCCCCCAGATTAGTGCCATAAAAATGAATGTTACTAAAATCGCGGCAGATGCAGCAAGGAAGCTTTTCTTCATTACCTCGTTTTTATCAGCTGTAATTGAATATCTTCTGGCAATGTACCAGCCTGTAGGGAATCCGAGCATGATACTGAAAACCGGAACGCCCATTCCAATCCCGATACACACAAAATCGAGAAAAATATACACTATCCAGGCAATCGCGAAATGTATAGTGAAAAATTTTTTCATTCACTGAAATCTGTCATGCTCCGGCGAGTAAATCTAAAAAATTGACATCATTCTGTCATCGTGCAATATCACGCCGCACCGCAAAATAGAGCAAGACAACCTGCTCCCGGGTTGACTCGTTGATGTTGGAATGGTTTGTTTTACCATCCGGGGGGATCATATACGCCGTACCCTGAGGCTGCCTGCGAATCTGCTTTCCGAGAAATGCGATATTATCACCGCTGATAGTGGTCCAGACCTCTTCGGTCCCTTTAACATGAAAATGCGGATGACCGACGGTCATCGGGTCAAGTGTCAGTGTTATGACCGCATGAAGGATCGCAAATCCGTGATGACTTAATAGAAGATCTTTTTCCTGGTAGCTCCAGTGGCCGACAGTGGTGTTAAAGGGGACGGTGTTGTTGTCCCTTACCATAATGTCTTTTCGTGGTGTGAATCCGGATGGCACAGGTTCGGTAATAATATACATATTTAGCTCTTCATCGCCGGTATTGGTCATGGTGAATTCGAGCCCCTCCGGAACAAGGAAACAGATACCGTTATAGAGTTCATCCGTTTTCCCCCCAGCCTTGATAATGCCTTTGCCGGAATAAATATAAAATGCTTCCTGCTCTCCATTGAGTGTTGTTGGGATAGTCGAGGTGCGGGCAGCGAGGCTTCCGTGGGTAAACCGCTTTATATATTCGAGTACTGCTCCCTTCCGAGGGGGATTGAGCGCATTACCTCCGGTCAGTATATCCCTCTCGATAAGTGACCCGTGAGTGTGCCGTGGCATGGATTCTTTCCAGCTACCCACCCACATATCGATGTTTGGGTCATTTGCCGGATCATACCGGCTGCCGTCAAGGCTCTGGCTGAGTGCAGCAGTTGAATATATATATAAAATCAATAAACTCAGTGTATACAGTCTGTTAAACATGCTAATAACCTCCTTCTAAATGAAGTATTCCATTTTAATAAAAAACACTTGTGAATTTAGGGGTAATTACTGGTATTACCCCTACTTTGAATGAATATACATGCGTTCCATTGATTGTTCAAGAATAAAGTTTCGTACTTCAGTTTGATTTCATGTGAAGAAAATCCATCGATATTATAAATAAATAATTTTTCCTTTTGAGTTTTGAACGCTGAGCATTTATTATATAGTTAAATTCCATGTCACTTTTTAGTACCTATTAATGAAAATATTGACCGCAAGGCACATAAAAGCAAAAAAAGAATATTAAAAATCAAAAACCTTGAATTTGAAATCCGGAATAAGAAACCTATTTAAGGATACCTATGAATACCGACAAAACCTCAATTTCATCTGAAGCCGATCCTCCGGAAGCCCTTACAACCGATCTGTATTTATCCGGATTGAGGGTGACCTATGTCGGCATGGTCATTAATGTACTGTTGATAATAATAAAGTTTTTAGGCGGGATGCTGGGAAACTCTATGGCGATGATTGCGGATGCTGTTCACTCTTTTTCGGATTTTGTCTCTGACCTCGGTGTGCTTGTCGGACTGAAATTTCTTTCCAAACCGGCGGACAGCGATCATGCATACGGTCACGGGAGAGTGGAAACGGCGATATCACTGCTGATGGGAGTCCTGATTATCATTACCGGTATAGGTCTCTTCAAAAACGGCGCTCAAACTATTTCACGCTCTTTTTTCGGTGGAGAATTTCCCCTTAAACCGGGAGGCATTGCGCTCATGACCGGATTTCTCTCGATTCTATCCAAGGAAGCTCTTTTCCACTATACACAGTCGGTGGCACGGAAATCCGGGAGCAAAACACTCGAAGCCAATGCCTGGCATCATCGTTCCGACGCTCTGTCCTCTGTCGGAACAGTTATCGGTGTCGGCGGCGCATTGGCACTCGGAAGCCGCTGGACACTGCTCGATCCGGCTGCTGCGGTCTTTGTGAGTATACTAGTTGTCAAGGTTGGTATTAACATCGGCTGGAACGCTTTCAGGGAACTTTCTGACGAATC
>JABHYP010000752.1 GCA_018656855.1 Candidatus Latescibacterota bacterium
ATCGAGTTACGGTATGGAAATATCAGAAGACGGATCGTTTATTGTTGTCTGCATGAACGGTGCTTTTCAGGGAAGGAATGAAAATTACGGGCACCCGTCGCTGTTCGTGATACATATCCCCGAGGAGGAAAGGATAGAGGATTAATGAAAAACGGGATATGTGGTACCATTTAATTATTTTAACCTCATGCTTAACCTAAAATCACGAAGGCTGGTTAATTATTATTCTTTTTATAGCTTTGCCCCTCTGTCCCTTTCAGTAGATATATAATTGTTCTTGGTAAACATAAAATTGTTTTTAGTTTACTCCTGTGGAGAAATTGATTGTTAAGTGTTATTAATCACAAGTGTCATCAGGCAGAGGCTGTACAGTTACAATTAGTGCTTTATTTACTTGACAAGAATAATCATTTGCCTTAAAATGTTATTGAATGTAGGTTTGAGTAGCAGGAAACATTCAATGAATTTTTGCCAATTCCGCTTTTGTAGTGACCCGATATTTTTATTGTTTTGAGGTTGGGTCGCTTTTTTTTAATATATTTTTATGTACAGATTAAACTGTGGAGTATTGGAAAATGCTAAGAAGCACCGGCGTTTTTAATAAAGGCTCAATCATGCCGTCCATTGTTGAGTTGGAAGAAAAACTTCTTGAACTGGAAAAGGAAGCACATAAACTCGCTGAGGAGAAGATACGCGAGGCTGAGCTTTCCGCTGAAAAAATCATTGAGAACACCATGGAAGAACTTCCCCTGCTCGTGGAAAAAGAAAGAAAAAGACTTATAGATGAAGTTGATGCGAAAGCCGAGGAACTGAAGCGCATTGAAGAAAAGGAAATACTTGAACTTGAAAAGGTTATAAAGCGCAACAGCAAAAAAGCGCTGGATTTTATCCTTAAAAAGGTTATTCCCTGATAAACCGAAATCCGCATAATGCAATTTGTAATAATTTGTATGGAATCAGAAATTTGAAATATGGAATCAGTTAAATGATAGAATCCATGGCTAAAATAGAGATCATCGGCCTGTTTGAGGAGCTTGACAGCACCCTCGACATTTTACAGCAGGTGGGAACAGTCGAGATTGACGAGATTCCCGCCATCGAGGAGTCAAAACAAACTCATATTCACCGTATTCACCTCGACGAGACGAAAGAGCATCTCAAGTCGCGGTACGAAGAGCTGATGCATTCTGTCAGCGAAATTCTTGAAATCCTTAAGGAGGGATCTGTAGAAGAGGCGCCTCTTGGTGTTGAAACGCGCGATGAACTGCTCAAACTCAGCCCCGATGAACTTATTGAGCATACTTCCAGAATGACACGGGATGTACGCAGGCTTGGAAGGCAGCAGAGGAACCTATGTCAGGATATTGAGAGCACAAGGCAGTATGAAATGTTGATAAACATTTTTCTTCCTCTTCTTGAGAAAGCCGGGTCAATCGGGGAACTCGAGCAGATAGGCATCATTCTCAAACGTGACGAGTCTTCAATCATTCCGATTCTTAAAAACCGGCTCGATGAAATTACCGGCCCGGAAACACAATTTTTCAACCAGAAGATGTCTGATGGAAGGACAGGCGTTTTTATGGCGATAGCTCATGAGGATTTATCTGCGGTGCGCCGCCTTCTTGGAACCGAAGGTGTTGCCGAGTATCATATACCCCGTGAATTTCGTAAAAAAAACCTCAGCGAAAGCATCGAAAGTATCCGGGAAAGGATAGAGGAAATACCCAATGAACTTGCGGAAATAGACCGGAAACTTCTCGAAGTGAAAAAATCACATATTTCACTATTTCGCTTTATCCATTCGATCAGTGCCGACCGGTTGAATCAATTGAGTATACTCTCACGGCTTGTTCGTACGCAGTACACTTTCGTTTTATCCGGCTGGGTACCGGCTTCAAAACTTGAAATATTGCAAGAAAAGATCCACAAGCAGTTCGACAATCGTGTTTATATCGGCAGGGTAACATTAAGCGACCTGGATTTTCTCCATGTACCGACACTTCTTTCCAATAAGGGGTTTTTTCATGCGTTCGAGGTTCTGTTGAAACTGCTTCCGCCGCCGAAATACGGGAACCTTGATGCAACACCATTTATCACATTTTTTTTCCCCCTCTTTTTCGGTATCATACTCGGTGATATGGCGTACGGCTTTATTCTGCTTGCTATAGCCGGCATGATAAATTGGAAAGCAGCGAGAGGCAGCTTA
>JABHYP010000753.1 GCA_018656855.1 Candidatus Latescibacterota bacterium
AACCGACACACCACCTTCGAGTTTAACTGCCTTGCAGCCTGTCATTTTCATGATATCCCCAGCGTTCCTGACCGCCTCTTCCTCATTTATCTGATAACTCATGAACGGCATATCGACTACTACAAAGGCACGCTTTACAGTCCGCGCCACTATTTCTCCATGATATATCATTTCGTCAAGCGTTACAGGAATGGTGGTTTCACATCCCTGGAACACATTAGCGAGTGAATCGCCTACCAGGATTAAATCAATTCCCGCCTTGTCCAGAAAAGATGAAAAGAGAGCATCATATGCGGTGAGGGCGGTTATGCGGATACCTTCATTTTTCATACGTTGAAAATCTTTAACTGTAATTGTTTTCTCCGTCATCACATTCCTCCGGGATGATAAAAATTAATACCGCTATGGGGCCCTACAATCTTCGCAGCCAGATCGTCTAAATGATCAGGGCTGTCAATAAAATCAATATCATCAGTATTTACAATAAACACAGGGGCTGCGGAATAATGGAAATACATTTCGTTATAGGCGTTGTTCAATGCCTCAAGATATTCAAATGAAATATTCTTTTCGTAACTTCTGTTTCTTTTTTTGATCCGTTCGAGCAATTTTCCTGTCGAAGCCTGCAAATAGACAACAAGATCAGGATTTCTTACTTTCGGAGCCAAAACTTCCCATATTGTATTGTACAGTTCGAGTTCGTCATCATTAAGGTTGACAACAGCAAATATACGGTCTTTCTGAAAAAGATAATCCACCAACAGAGGTGAATCAAAAAGGTCGGGCGGAGGAATTTCCATCTGTTTTTTAAAACGATAGATAAGAAAGTACAGTTGAGCCTTGAAAGCGTTTTCACGCGGCGACCTGTAAAAATCCTCAATAAAGGGATTGGACTCAAAATCTTCAAGGATATTTCTGCCCCCGAGACGTTCCGTAAGCAGTTTACACAGACTTGTTTTTCCCACTCCTATTACACCCTCAACAACAATGTACTGATATGGACACTTCGGAAAATTCATATTTACCCAACTCGTTTCAAAATTAGTATTTAATGTGTAACTCGTTTATCTATTTTCTGTACGCCAGACTGGTTAACACATTCAAGAAGTTCACTCACAGTCAAACCCAGCACAGGATGAACACAATCGGGAGCTAAATCGGCCAAAGGGCACAGCACAAAAGCTCTCTCATGCATTTGCGGGTGAGGGATATTCAAATCATCGGTTTTCACAACAAGCTGTTCATACAGCACAATATCAATATCGATGATTCTCGGCCCATATCTTTCCATTCTTACACGACCTAAGGCTCTTTCGATGGTTGAACATTGTTGATAGAGCGTTGCAGGCTCAAGAGTAGTTTCTATTTCTACCGCTGCATTCAAATAGTCAGGCTGTTCAGGGCCGCCCACGGGAACAGTTTCATAAATTTTAGAAACGTTCATCACTCTTATTTCCGCTGCTTCATTAAGCAGGCGTACTGCTTCATTCAAATTTTCAAACCTGTTGCCAATATTTGAACCAAGCCCTAAATAAGCTTTCACCGCTTAATCTCCCGCCTTAGTTCAACTTCCACAGTTTTGAAAGGAACTTCGATAGGAGCACGGGGCTTCCTGACACGAACAGTAATCTCGCCTTCACTGATCTTTTCACTAAGTCTTTCTATAATAAGACCGGCAAGCCTCTCTATCAGACAGCAATGATCACCCTGCATAACATCTTTCACAACTGAAACCACAATCGAATAATCAACTGTATCCTCGAGTTTGTCGCTTTCTGCTGATTTGGATAGATCAAGAGTTATTTCAACATCAATTTCAAAAGGCTGAGTAAGAGTTTTTTCCTCATGCCGCACTCCATGCCGGGCGTTAATCATTAAACCTAAAATTCGAATTTTATCGCTCAAAACAATCCTCTCAAAATATTTTGAAGTCGAACAATAGTATTACAAGCTACTTTACTCCACAACAATAATATCATGAATTTCAAGTCCGGGCAGCGTTAATTGAATTTTTCCATTTTTATAATTATATATCAGTTCTTTTCCGGCAGGTTCGAGAGTGACTTTTTCGGGCTTATTTGCATACATGATACTTACCTGCAATGGCCCTTCCGGGGGAACTTCGTCAAACACTTTGATGTTCGGGTTATTGTGCGGTCCACTAGTATTTACAAGGTTTACAGCAAGTTTATCATTTATGGTGTTAACCGTGACATCGACAAAGTGTGAGCCTGTCACCTCAACAATCGGTTCCGGGAAAAGTTCATGTATAAGCGAATTGAGAAAATCACGGCCTACAGATGTTCCGGCATTGCAGTACCGCTCACCGAGATCGAGATATATGGCAGCTATTTTCCCTTTTCCATAATCATTTATGGATGCTGCAGTTTCGTAAGGGGTATTAAAGTCGTTATCTGAATAAATTTTTCCAAATGATTTTGCATTATTGCCGAGTTTTATTTTCTGTGACAGCGATTTTATCCCGGCAAGCCAACCATTATACTCAAGATAGTTTATCTTTTCTTCAGCTTTATCAATAAGTTCAATATTGAGTTCTTTTTCGAAAAGCGATGCTGATTCAGGTCCGATTATCAGGAGATTTCCACCGTTAGACACATAATCGAGCAGTTCTTTTTTGAAATCCGGGTCGATGTATTCCCATTCGGGAAAAATTAAGAGCGGATATTCATTCATACGCGCTTGTAATGAATGTTCCATTACAATATCGACCACGTTCTGGGAGTCGAGCAGACTTTTAAGGATTCCTCGCAATTGCATGCCCGCCGGGGGATTCCATCCTCCAACTACACGGTCCAATTTTCGATAGAATGCTTCACTATAATAAATAAGGCCAATTTGTGGTACCGGTTCGGCTTTGTGGCAAATATGCTGGCGTTCACGACAGAACCTGGAAATTTCTTTCATGAGCTTCATTTGCCATTTGCGAATAGAGCCGTCACGTTTCTGTGGAAAATAAGCCTCAAAACCTCCTCCCAGCGAAAGAATAATGGCAGCTTCCTGTTCAAGTTGTGGAATGGATTTTGTGCAAAACCCACCGTCTGAATAGTTAAAACTCCAGGCCATAAGATCCCATGGTTTTCCCTGATACACCATGCAGCGTCCCTGGATACGGACGCTGTTCACACTGTCCCTGTAATTCATATCGCATGAGAGAAAATCAACATCATTAATCGACGGTTCCGGCATTCTGTAACTGAAATTACTGTTGCTGCAGATTTGAAAATCAGGATTATGTTTGTGTATTTCCGTAACGTAATAGTAGATAAATTTCCGCCATTCATTCCTTGCAAATTCTGTGAATTCGAACCAGCAAGGGTCTTCAGGTTTTTTCGGGATTGTTGTTATTCCGGTCTGTTCTTGAAAAGCCTTTATGGCTTTATCCCTGTAATCACGCTGGATCATCCAGTCACCGTCAATCCAGATACCGTCAATATTGTATTTGTCGATGATTTCTTTGATCTGCGGGATTAGAAGTTTATCCACATAAGGCCCGAATACAGAGGTTGCTCTTGTATCGGGTTTACCATTTTCATCGATACGTGCCCACTCAGGGTGAGATTTCACTGCTTCTTCATCCCCTATTCCTGAATAATGAACGTACAGAGCCACACCTCGCTCGGCGGTTACTTCTCTCCATATCTTAAGTGGATCCAGCACAAAACCTGGCGCTGGGTTTCCTACATTGGTCGGGTAACTCGAAAGGCCGCGATGCCCCTTGCAGTCACACTGTAGATAGTCAGGTTTAACCTGATCAATAATAAATTCAATCATCTCACGGTCAACATTTTTGCCGATCTCGGTACAGTCATCCCCGGCATGAAAATCAAAGTGAATTCCCAGGAAGCTTTCCGACCGTCTGAGGCGTTTTGGGTAATTCCTATTTTCCTCTGCAAAAACACCGGTCATTTTACTAAGAAGAAGAAAAACTCCTAACATCAAATAAAATGTTGTTCTTTTCATTGTGTTTTTCTCTCCTGATTATGCAGATTTTTTGAATATATTTTATTATTCTTCGTTTATCTATAGAGTATTATATGAGATGAAAAATAGAAATTATTGTGCTTATCTCCTTATTGGTAAGAAATCAATCAAACACCCCAGGCCCTCGAGCACCAGAAAAGGTCTGTGAAGCATTTTAAAAGGCAGACATGATTGAAGTATTTCAGCCCCTCCTCCTGTAATCATTAGCCGGTCCGTTCCTCCAACAAAAGCCGCAGCTTTGTTAACAAGCTCTGTTATCGCTCCGGCAAATCCGATATTAAGCGCCTTTGAAATACACGATTCAGTGCTGTTACCAATCCCCTCGCATACAACAGCAGGTGAAATGTAAGGCAAATCTGTTTTTACAGTAAGTGACCATGAAAGCACATCCTGGCCGGGGAAAATGAAACCGCCTGCAAAAGTTCCATCTTCGGTAACAGCATCGACGGTGACTGCTGTTCCTGCATCTATAACGATACATGAATCATTGAACAATCGATGAGCCGCATAAGCTGCCAGTACACGATCAACACCAAGTTGCTCAGGATTGTCGTATACCACTTTCATTCCGATATCATAAACTGTCCTCGCTACAACAAGTTTCCCGGGAGATATACCATCAAGAGCGTTAAATAAATGTTCTCTCCATTTTGATGTAACGGAGCATGCTGCAATCTTTCCGGGATTTTTTCCTTTCAGGACATTTTTTATAATCTCAGGAAGTTCATCTGCCGAATCGGGATAGGGAACATTTACCGGTTCAATGAGTCTGCCGCCATCCAACTTTGCAAAATGCAGCCGGGAATTCCCACTGTCAAAAAGTGCTGTCAACTGTCTGTTGTTCGTTACCTGAATTATAAATCAAGCTATTGTTGAGTGCCGGTAATCGACATACATTTGCTTGAAATGCATCAAAAATATTTTAAGCAGGCTTTCCAGTTCAGGAATATAACCTGCTTCGATGAAAAGAGATGTTGACTCGGTAAGTCCGGCTTTTTCAAAATCCTCTTCAGTTTGATTGAGATTAAGCCCCATACCGAGAATTAGCGATATTACCTCCTCGCCGCGTGTAACCGATTCAAACAATATACCTGCAATCTTTCGTCCACTTACACGAACATCATTCGGATGTTTTACTTCAAAC
>JABHYP010000754.1 GCA_018656855.1 Candidatus Latescibacterota bacterium
CCGTTTCACCGGAAAGCTTAAGCGGTACCGGTTCGTACGGCTCAGAACGCCTGATAAAAGCAGCTGTATCTCTCCCCACCCCGCATTGAAGTGAAGAGGTAATATCAGCGCTCCCGTGATCACGGCTGAAAAGACTGAGGATTTTCTCAACCTCATCCATATCGGTATCACGACCACCGCCCTCGAGAATCTCAAGACAGTGTCTTATTATAAGCTGTTTTACTACTTTATGATAATCGATAAACTTTCTTTTATCAAGGAGTATTTTAATTGAATCCTCATGCAGGCAGCAGTTCTGAAAAGCTTCTAATGTAATTTCAGCAAGGTAATTATCCTGGATTCTCGAAAGTTCCGCAAGCCTGGAAACAACAACCGTTACACCCGGCGAAAAGCGACTCTTTAATAAAGGAATCAGCTCGTGACGGATTCGGTTTCTGAAAAAAACAGTATCCCTGTTTGTCGAATCCTCACGAAAAGGGATACCTTCATCTTCAAGATATTCCCGGATTTTATCACGCCCCATTCCCAGAAGAGGCCGTACCCACAGATTATCACGTGAGGGCAAAATACCCGCAAGCCCCGAGGGTCCGGTTCCCCTCAATATCCTGTGAAGAACGGTTTCGACCTGGTCATCAAGCATATGACCGGTCGCAATTCTCACAGCTTTTCGTTCGACGGCGGCCTGTTTCAAAAATGCCAGGCGCAACTCCCTTGCGGCGGTTTCTATGGAATCTTTACTTCCGGCGATTTCACCTTCCCGGAGTCTTTCCACGGTAATGTGAATACCCAGTCCTGAACATAAATCCCTGCAGAAGCTTTCATCCTTCCCGGATTCTCCCCCCCTCAATGAATGGTTGAGATGAGCAGCCTCGACAGATATTCCCAGTAAATTTCCGGCTTTTAATAGTACGGTGAGCAACGCCACAGAATCGCCGCCTCCCGATAAGGCAACAAGAACTGTTTTCCCGCTTTTATCCGGGAACAATCTGTGCTGTGTACAGTATTCAACAACTTCTTTTTCAAATTTCTTCAGCATAAAGAGTCCGCTGTCCGAATCCGGTTAATGGTTTCTTAAAAAAAAGAAATATATTTAGGGATACCGGTTAATTGCCTTGATGGAATTTCTTCTTATTAATATCTTCCGTGGTATCATATTGGTAAAGTTTTAGCACAATAGCTTGAACGCCCGAGAATGATCGAATGTTCCCTATTATGCTATATCAAAGCCACGAAGAAAAGATAATACGAGGATTTATTATTCAGGAATCTTTTTTCTGACTCGTGCGTTCCGATATGGGAATAAACTCACGGTTGTATTTGCCGATGTATTTTGATGTCGGACGAATAAGCCGGTTATTTGCATACTGGTCAAGAATGTGGGTTACCCAGCCGGATATTCTTGATGACGCAAAAAGAGCGGTATAGAATTCCGGGGGAATTCCTATAGCATGTTGTACTGTTGCGGAATAAAAGTCAACATTAGGATAGATGCCCTTTGCCTTCATGACAATATCTTCTATCTTTTGAGAAATTCTGTGAAGTTTCTTATTCTCGTCTGGACTGCACAGCTCTTTTGACATGCTTCTCAGGTGCCTTGCACGCGGATCTTCCTTATTATAAACCCTGTGACCAAAACCCATAACACGCTGCCCCTGAGCAAGCATTGAATTGATATACGCTTCTACCTCGTTTACATTATTAATCTTCCTGAGCATTTTCATAACACGCTCATTAGCTCCGCCATGCAATGGTCCTTTCAATGTGCTGAGAGCCGATGTAACTGCTGCATGCATATCGGCATGAGTTGAAGCCGCAACCCTCGCTGCAAATGTGGAAGCATTAAGTCCGTGATCAGCATGAAGCAAAAGCAGCAGATCCATAGCCCCTGAATGATTTTTCTCAGGTATACTGCCATGAAACATATAAAGGATATTCTCAGCCATGTTCATCTGAGGATCCGGAGAGACTATGTTCTTGTTATTACGAATCCGGTAAAGACTTGCAACAAGTGTCGGAATCTGTGCAATCAGCCGTATTCCCTTGCGTCTGCTTGCTTTCGGAGAGTCATCCTTTGCATCAGAATCAAAGTGGGACAGTGCTGAAACAGCGGTTCTGAGGACATCCATCGGATGGCTGGAAGGAGGCATGATTTCCATCATTTTAATTACCTGGGTCGGAACTCTCATATCCGATACCGCTTTCCGTCGAAAGTCTCTGAGCTGCCTGATTGTAGGCAATTCACCGTTTAATAACAGATACACAACCTCAACATAGGATATCGTATTGTCAGCAATGTCGTGAATATTGTAGCCTTTGTAATAGAGATCACCCTGGATACCATCCACAAAGGAAATATCGGTTTCAGCGGCAACAACCCCATCGAGACCCCTGAATACTGTAATTTCCTGATCGTCTTTAGATTTAGCAACCATGTTTTCTTTAATGTTCCCTTCATAATCTTGGAATAAGTAAAATAATACCATATTATACTATTTTAATGATTTTAACGCAATTACTATTTATATGATATTATAACCAGCAGTGGTTTGATTAATCAAATCCGTGCAGCGAAAACCCGATTGATTCGCGTCATCATGGATAATTATATAATTGGGGTTAAGCGATTGTTAATTTTTCTTTTATTTACTTCCATTTGAAATTTTATGAATTAATCAGATTAGCTAATTAATGAGTGTTAACTTTAAATTTTAAACTATTTTCTGACAAAATCCTATTCAGATTATCGTTCACGACCCATCAAGCAGCATATCGCTGTAAGATACTCCCACAAGCTGTTTTTCGGTTATTCCAAGTTTTTCGAGATATTCCTCGCATTGCCTGTGAAGATGTTCCTCATCTATTGCCCCGGTATCTATAGCCTCAATCTCGAAAAATGTGCCGAGATTTTTCACCGTATCGAGATGAAATTTGACATTATCGATAAAAAAAATCTCCCGCTTCTTGTCTACGATAGTGAGGATTCCGAGCGAAGACTCAAGAACCGCTCTAATTCTCCCCGGCATGGCGTCCCCCTGCTTAAACTGTTCGATAATATAATCGCACCGTTTTGGGCCTGGCCTGTTATCACGGTTGTAAAACACAAGACAGCTTTCGATTGTACCTTCGCGGATTTTCAGGCGACCATGCGGAACTTTGAAATAAGTGTCAATCTGGTGATCAGTACCTTTGAAATCCGCGTTGTGTTCACTAAGAAACACGCGAATACGATCAAAGCCGGAGATTCGGGCTTTGATTTCTATATTTTTTCCTGGAGTATGATTACTGGCCATTTTCCTTCAGCTTCATCGATTGCTACGCTCTGGTAAATGTAATAATAATTTTATTAAACATACGAAAATCTTATAATCTCTACCATGAAAAAATTATATGACAAAAATGATAACAACACCGGAAAAACTTGTATATTTATCATATTTAAAGTATATTTAGTATTTAAGGTATATATATCATACTTAGGAAAATCAATGGGATTTTACTGCGCTCATGGACAATGAAACCGACATTCATTACATGTCTCTTGCCCTTTCTCTCGCCGGGAAGGGACGGAGCACAGTGAGCCCAAATCCCATGGTCGGTGCCGTAGTGGTGAAAAACGATACCGTGGCAGGCCAGGGATATCATAATAAAACCGGAGACGACCACGCCGAGGTTATTGCTATCCGGAATGCAGGAGAAAATGCCCGCGGGGCAACGCTTTATGTTACCCTGGAACCATGCTGTCATTACGGCAAGACGCCTCCCTGTGTCGATACTATCATTAAAAGCGGCATCCGGAGGGTAGTGGCGGCGATGCCGGATGAGAATCCCGCTGTATGCGGCGGAGGATGCGACCGCTTGCGGGAACATAAGATTGAAACGATTGTCGGCGTTATGGAAGACCGTGCGCGAAAGCTCAATGAAACGTACCTTAAATTCATTAAAA
>JABHYP010000755.1 GCA_018656855.1 Candidatus Latescibacterota bacterium
CAGAATTCCCATCAAATTCGACGGCAGTACAAACCACAGGATAGTCCCGACAGTCAACATATAGAACAAACACAGACTCATCGCAACAGTCATCACCACAAGCAGAAATACCCATTTCCCCGTTTTAAGCGGCTCACAAAAAGGCTGTAACAGTTCCTCACGCATGAAGCGCCTGGTTGACGTAACCAGTTCCCGGGATGGTCCGTTTACTTCGTAGCACGAAAGCAGGTCACGAAGTTCCTTTTCTTCAAACATATTCATAGGATTTTTTCTCACGCTATTTTCCCCTGTTTAGACGTTCCCATTTAGTGCGGATTATTTTCGATGCCCGGTAAAAACGACTTTTTACCGTACCTACCGGACAATTTACTATCTCAGATATTTCATGGTCTTTCAAATCATGAAAGTAACGCAGCACAACAACCTCACGCATTTTTACCGGCAGTTCCGACACGATTTTTTGCACCTGTTGAGCCTTGAGAGTTCTAACCGGATCGATATCAGGTTCACAGGAAAGAGAGTCCTTATAATCATCTATCGGCACAAAAAACCAGCGTTTTTTCTTCCTTTCGGCATCTCTGCACAGGTTTAAAGCAATCTGAAACAGCCATGTGGAGAATTTCGATTCCCGGCGGAAATTCCGGATGTACCGTATTACACGAATCCAGGTTTCCTGAAATATGTCCTCTGCGTCGGCATGATTGCTAATCATGCGCAGGATAAAAGCAAAGAGGGGACCTTTGTACCTCTCCAATATTTTCTCGATGGCGTTGTTGTCGCCTTCTATTAGACGATCGATCAGTTCGTATTCTTCCATCAACTACCCGATTTTACCTGTCTCTTTCGATGATTAGCTGAAAAAGATGAGCACATCCGGCTGTATATCCCGGATGTTTTCATTTTTTACAGTGCCTTTCACGGCTCATACGCTGCCCGGTGCCTTGAACTCTCTCTGTTAAATGAGACTGCAATTAAATAGATAAGGTTCAATTTTTTTAAATAATCACAATAACGCGCACCTGAAATATCCAATATAATATTGAAAAACATATAATAGGGAACAGGAATCAGGAGCAATAAAATGTATGAACCTCTTCGCTTTAACGCAGCGAATACTTATCAGCGGTTCAGACTGTATTTGTTTTTCTTCATTAACTTCTGTGAATCTCACCAAATTATGTACGGCTCTATTTTCTCAAGCATTCATTTTTTGGAAGAACTAATTTTTTTATACCATACCGGCTAACCGCCAAAGCGAAATTGAGCGATTACTATTCCTTATAAGAACTCAACCCGGGATATATACTTGTGTGCGGGTAAAGTTGAAATTCTTATAATGCCATAATTATTTTAAAGTTATGGTTAAAATATATTGATATCAGCCTGAAAGGAAGTTCATTTTTATAGGTTTCTGTATATTAAGAAAAAATAACAACTAATATTTTTTAACTTGACAATATATTCAAAATCAATTTTGTTAAGTGATTATAATGTTTAAATGTGATATATATCACATCAATTTTTATTGAAAATGTATATTTAATATAGGTTATATTTCACAGGAGGAGATAATTTATTCTATGGAGAAGAGTAAATGGAGTGTACGCATTCCTTATTACAAATGGAGGAGTTGCTATGAAGTTACCTAAAATGCTTTTTGCCGTGGGCCTTTTACTCACCATGCTGGTGGGGATGTCTTTGGCGCCACAGGCAAGAGTGATGATGACGGGAAGCATTACAGGTTTCGGTATGGACATACTGCCGGCTGCGAACCTGTCTGTTGACGACTGGATGAACAAAGATGGTATGTGGATGATTACCATAACCAACGGAGACACGAAAACTGTTAAATATGCTAAAATTCTAATCGACCTTTCTTCAGGCGCATTCGGCGAGATTTTAACCGGAGAGCTGACTGTTATTAACGAGAATGATGCATATAAATCATTCAAAACGGAACTCCTGCCCGGTCAGTCCGTAACAGTTACCAATACAATGATAGTAAGCGGAGCTCCTCAGATGACGGGCGGCAAATGGGATAATGAGAGTTTCAAGGACGAGGTGGTGAGTCTAGGTGTTATGCCGGAGGGCTCGTATACCATGAAGTTCACGCTCCAGGGGTACTATGAAACCAAAGATGATCCGATTGAGGAAGATACCCTCGATCATACAATCGAAATCAAAAATCCCACACCGCCTGAACTGATTACTCCTAACGACAACTCCGACGACACAGTTTCGATTCCGCGCTTTGCATGGCAGAAACCGCTTTTATCAGATTTTTCCTCGATTAAAAATAGAATAGTTGCTGTCTATTATAATGTAACCCTCTGGAAAATGTTTAGTGAGGATGGTTCCGTACTTGTCGAAGAGGACGCCATCAGCAGGATTCCAATCTGGGAACTCGAAGGATTGACTATGGAATCGGTGGATTTCGATCCCGGTACTGCGCGCGAAGAACTAATTAGCGGCAGAAAATACTGCTGGCAGGTACAGGGTCTGGACGGTGAAGGAAAACCGATCAGCTCGACAAATGAAGGTAAAAGCGATGTATGGAATTTCACCATTCAGTTTACTCCGCAGGTGATAAACGAGCCTCTTTCGTTTTTCCCGTTCGGCTTTACCTGGACACCTGCGCAGACAGGCGGTGGATTAGTTATGTATCGTGCACGTATCGCGGACAATCCGGATTTTGCCAGCGGTTATATTGCTGACGGTCTGGTGATGACATCGTTTACCTATCCCTCGGATGCGCCTCCACTGCGCCTCGGTGTCTCATACTATCTTGAACTCCAGGCTATAGATGATTCCGGTATTCCGATCGGCGAGCCCGCAACGACGACATTCGTGATTCCTATTTCCGAAGTAACCCTGAGAGCTCCTGCGGACGGAGCGGCCAGTTCCACAAATACTCCGCGGTTTTCATGGCAGGGGTCAGTAAACAATTATGTGGTCAGAGTTTTCCGTGAAGACACCGACTGGAGTTATATTTCCGGCGCCATACAGGGAAAAAACTGGTCTTACGACGGAGAAGATCTGGAAGCAGGCGCGAGTTACGCTTGGAATGTATCGCCTGCTAACGATGCGGGAGAAGAGATCGGAGAAAGTTCCGAGACATGGTACTTCTCGCTTGCCGCTGAAAATCAGGTATCCGTGATGAGTCCGGTCGATGAAGAAGTTAATTCTCTTACTCCGATATTCACATGGAATGAGATAACACCTTCCTCGGGTCAGGGCGCAATACAATATTCTATAATAATTGAAGACGATAATGGTACAATTCATTCCGCAATGGTTCCCTCAACCAGTTATCAGTATCCGAGTGATGCAACGGCGTTGAACTATGCGACCAGATATTACTGGAGTGTCAGCGCTGAGCGGAACGGAGCGGAAATCGGAACAAGAAGTGAGCGAGCTTCTTTCACTACTCTATTAACAGGAGAAGAAGAAGTAGTTTCGGACATGGAAGATCTCTCTGAGATAATGAGCCTGATTATTTCCCAGTTCCCTGATATTGAAGGATTTGAGGATAAGATACTCATTGAGATTTCCGATGAAACCGGCCCGATAACACCCTCGGGGCTTGCGGAACTTTTCGAAACATTCCAAATCATAAACGTTTCAGAAAAGTGAGGCGGCCATGAATAGATTATTAAAAAGTATAACTGATAATAACAGGATATCATCAATGAATAGTATAGCTCGAATAAAAAAAGCCCTGCCGCTTCTTTTGATGTTCCTTGTATGTGTTGCATCATCGGTTTCCGCACAGCAGGAGGAGACGGTTATCGCTATGGTTATCCGCATCAACGGGAGGCTGGATTTTAGAAAGGCTGCCGGTGATGACTGGGAACCTGCGGCGGTAAGACAGAGCCTGCACAACGGTAATCAGCTCAGAACAGAACTGGGCAATAAGGCGGTTATTGTATACACATCGTCGGGCACACGTATACTCGTTAATGAGAACACAGAGCTTGAAATCCAGGCACAGATGCCGCCCGGCAAATTTGCAAAACCCACTTCTGAACGGACAAAACTGATTATAGGAGAAGTCTATTCAAAGATCAGTGAAGTAAAAAAAGACAAGCCGAACTATGAAGTAGAAACACCTTCGTCAGTCGCATCCGTTCGAGGCACCGAATTCAATGTACAGTTCACAACCGGCGAAGCGATCTTTCTCGTCATGTTAAATCAAGTTGATATCGAGAATAATCAAGGTTCGACCACAGCATCACAGTACCAGATGGTAAGGGTGCCCATGGGTGAGCCGCCCAGCGAACCGGAACAGTTATCCAAAGGTCAAGCTGAGAAAGCTAC
>JABHYP010000756.1 GCA_018656855.1 Candidatus Latescibacterota bacterium
ACTTCTTCGTACAGGTTCGGATCAAGCTTGGCTGCACGGATCATTCGTTCAAAAAATATTGACATATTATATACTCCTGTATTAAGTAAAAACCGGTGACGGTTAACCCCTGAAAAATTCCATAAGCGCAAGAACTCCGGTATAGGAGATAAAACATGAAAAAATAAATGCCGCGCCCAGTCCAGTATTAAGAAGCGCTCCGGCTGCATACTCTCTCATGTAATCTTTTCGATTGACAAGATACAGTATACCGAGAATAACAAGCGGCAACACAAAGACATTGGCAACCTGTGTTGCAATCTGTGCCGATATCGGATTTACGCCGAAAATCGGGACTACAAGCCCGAATACGCATGCCACACCGCAAAGAACACGGAAAAAAGTTGATTTCATGTCGAGCACCCCGTCGCGGTAATCGGAAATCAGAAGAGGAGCGACCATCATGATGGGGAAGACCGACGATAAACCTGCGCTGAGCGTTCCGACCAGAAAAAGTGCAACTGCGTATTTGCCTGCCACGGGTTCGAGTGTATAAACCATGTCCAGGACTTTGGTTATCACCAGTCCCCTGTGATACAATGCGCCGGTCGCCGCGCCCATTATCGAAGCGCTTATTACAAACATGAAGATCGCCGAGATAAAAGCGTCCTGGCTCTGTTCACGGGTGTTGCCCAAGGACCAGCCTTTGCCTTTCATCAAAAGCGGTCGGACGACAAATGTCGGCGCCGCCATAGTTGTTCCCACGAACGCCGCCACCATCAGTTTCCCTCCTTCCGTATCCGGGATGCGCGGGATAAATCCGGCAGCGATTTCTTTAGGGGAGGGCATGACGATAAACAGTGAAATGATAAAAGAGATACCCATAAGAGTTACAAAAAATATTAATATTTTCTCAAAAAACGAGTATCTGCCAACCCACAGGAGAGCATAAAGAATAAGTATGACAATTACAGCAATTCCCAAAACACCCCAGTATTTATCGAGACTAAGTCCCGGTACAAACAACTGTAGTCCCTCGTAAATTGCCCCGGAGGAAAGCCCGAGAATTCCGGTAAGGGAGTTCCACTGTCCGGTGATAACACCGATCATGGTCAGTAAAGCAAGGGGTTTACCAATCCCTATCCGTGTTTTAAAGCCATGCATTGCAGTATCGCCGGTCACCACCGCAAAGCGGCCGTACGCCTCCATGAGTACCCAAGAGAACAGGCAGCTTAACGAAAGAACCCACAGGAGCTGCATCCCGAACTGTGAGCCGGCCTTTGCCATTGAGGTCACGCTTCCTGTGCCGATCGTATAGCCTATACAAAAAATGCCCGGCCCGACAGCTATGATCATAAGCCAGAGACGTTTGATGAAGGGAATGTTGGTTGAGCTATCCGCCATAGTATCTCCTGTTATTGAAGAGTTATGAATTGAAAAAAATTGCGCTATTTCCCTATTAAAGTATATTAAAAAATCACTCATGCAGATATTTTTTATAAATAATAGCAAACGGAACGGATAAAAAAAATTATAATATTATTTCATATTCCGTATCCTAACATCTATTTCTTTATTGTCCTTCAATAAATTAACAAGCTGTGATGTGTCGGTTTCTCCGAAATGGTATGGATACAATATTTTCGGTTTGAATGCTTTTGCAGCATCAGCAACCATCTCCGGTGTCATTGTATATGGCAGGTTCATCGGTAAAAACGCAATGTCGATTTTAGATAGCCGTTTCATTTCAGGAGTATTTTCAGTGTCGCCGGCAATATAAATCCTCTTATCCCCGAATGTGATAATATATCCGTTACCAACTCCTTTGGGATGAAAAGGATTTTCGTTCCCGCGCTTGTGTACGATATTATACGCAGGTACAGCCTCAACCTTGAAACCTGCGACGGTTTTCTCATCTCCGTTTTTCATAACAGCAGCGCCGGAAAGTTTTATAGCAGCAGTTTCAGTGCAGGCCAGAGCGGTTTTATCAGTGCTGATTTGTTCGACCGCTCCCGTGTCCAGATGGTCGCCGTGCTCGTGGGTTATAAGAATCACATCGGCTTTCGGCAGCTTCGAATAGTCCGTAAGTCTGCTCCAGGGATCAATATGAATGATCTTACCGTCGAAGTTGAACATGAGTGTGCCATGACCGATAAACGTGATCTTCAATTCTCCGGCGGATGTAGAAATTGTGTCTTCCTCAAGAGGTTCATTTCCGGATGCAGTATTCATAAAAAAAACAGACATGACCAGTACAGGCAACCATAATGTATTCATTATTCACCTCTCAGCAATTGAGTTGAGAAATACACTTCCCCGAATCCTGCTGACACAAGAATCAAGGACAGCGGAAAGCATGCATAACAGCTTTTAACTAAAGCAGGTTTTTGCAGTAAAAAGATAGTGTTAATATACCAATATAAAAAATTTGAAATTCAAGAAAAACAGTTTTATACTTTTCATTTTTTGTTTTTTATTATTGGCTCATCCCAATAACGCGTGCCTGAAATATCCAACATAAAATAATGAAGAGATATACAGTAGGGATCAGGGGCCAGGAGCAAGAAAATGTCTGAACCGTTGATACCTGTGATTAAATGATTGCCATGATGCTGAATTTCTTTAGCGTGTAATCACAGGGAATTACACCCATTTTTCGTGGTCACCTTTCCATCGCTCGTTGTGCTTTAACGCAGCGAATACCTATCAACGGCTCAGACTGTAGTTGTTTTTTTCTTGATTAACTTCTGTTAAGCTCACCAAATTATGTATTACTTTATTTTCTCAGATACTCATTTTTTGAGAGTATCCAGAAACGGGGGATGGCTTGCAGAATAAACTTCATCTTGACTTATTTTATAATTTCAATAGATTACACAATAACTTACGTTGAAATAATAATTTCTTATAATCACCAAATAGAATTGAATATCAGCAACAGTACAGAAAAAACTATTTAAACGCAACATTAATTATAGGGCTCAAAAATGGATGATAAAAATAAAACCAAAGCCCGGCTTATTAATGAATTAGCTGATTTGCGTAAAAAATATGCTGACTTGAAAGCTTTTAAAAAAGAACGTAAAAAGACTGATACTACGCCAGGAGAAAGTGAGGAAAAATTCAAGGAACTGGTAGAGATGCTGCCTGAATTAGTATACGAAACCGATGATAAAGGGATGATTACTTTCGTAAACAAGCAAGCCTTTGACATTACAGGATACACACGGGATGATTTTGAAAAAGGTTTTTCTGCCATCGATCTTATTGTCCCGGAAGACCGGGATAGAGCCAGACAAAATATTGAAAATTTACTCCGGGGAAATAATCAACCGAAGCACGAGTATACGATATTAAGAAAGGATGGCAGCACATTTCCGGTCATTGAGCAGTCTTCGCCTATTATACGGGATGGGAAAGTGGCAGGGCTTAGAGGAATTGGTTTTGAAATCACAGAGCGCAAAAGGACTGAGGATAGACTTAAGAATACCGAAGAACGGTTCAGGTCTTTTACTGAGAGCACCATAGATTGTATCTGGGAATTGGATGGAAACGGCGTCTATACTTATGTCAGCCCTAGCGTCAGGAACATTTTAGGGTATGATCCTGAAGAAGTCATTGGCAAGACACCATTCGATTTCATGCCACCGGAAGAGAAAAAGCGTGTCATCTCGGAGTACAGAACTATCGCAGAGTCTCAGAAACCCATCTTTAACCTCCCGAATGTGAACAAGCATAAGGATAAACGATTAATTGTTATTGAAACAAGCGGCGAACCTTTTTGGGATATTGATGGCAATTTTTGTGGTTACAGGGGGATAAACCGTGACATAACAGAGCGCAAGAGAGCTGAGGAGACTCTGAAGAAGAGCGAAGCCATGTACCGTTCCCTGTTCGAAAATATGCTTGTTAGTTTTGCTTATTTTAAAATAATAATTGATAATAATCAGCCCGTTGATTTTGTTTTTCTTGAAATTAACTCTGCATTTGAAAAACTTTTCAAATTAGGAAGAGATAACATTATTGGAAAAAAAGTCACAGAGATAATACCGGATATAAAAGAATTAAACGGTGATCTAATCAATATTTATAATACCATTGCTAATACAGGCGAGAAGGGTAAATTTGAAATCTACTCTAAACATCTTACAAAATGGTTTTCAATTTCTGCATATAGCCCCAGAAAAGAATATTTTGTTGCCATATTTGAAGACATTACCGAGCGTAAACGTGTTAATCAAGAACTACAACGCCTTTCGTTGCTTGATGGATTGACGGGTATATCCAACCGTCGGAACTTTGATAAGTGTTTCGATTCTGAATGGAAACGGGCTTTACGTCGTGGTTTCCCTTTATCAATGATTATGATCGATATTGATTTTTTCAAGGCCTTCAACGATTCTTATGGCCATCAAACAGGTGACAATTGTTTAATAAAAGTTGCCTCCTCAATTAATAATAATCTGAAACGTTCAGGAGATTTTGTGGCTCGATTTGGAGGAGAAGAATTTGTAGTGATCTTGCCGGGATCTGACCTCCAAGGTGCAACGGCAATTGCAGAGACGTTGCGCACAAAAGTAGAGTCTTTAAAAATTACGCATGCCCATTCGAAGGCTTGTAAATTTATCTCTATAAGCCTGGGGGTTGCCTCCACTGTTCCTACCAGAGATTCTAATCCGAAGCAGTTGCTTGCAGAGGCTGATAAAGCTCTTTACAACGCAAAACATAACGGCCGCAACCGGGTAAATATATCGGAATATAAGAAAAAACCCAATAAAACATGATTGTTTTATTTTTTGAAATACTTATTCCCCCTTTTCCCATTTTAGGTTATTAATGAAAAACTCTGAACTCCAATCACTCATTCTAGACGCGATAAAATCAATAGGAAAAAAAAGGATCAGAAGGCGTCAGCTCTATAATATTATTGGCAATAAAAAGCTGGATTACAGGAAATTCAAAAACTGTCTTGCCGAAATGGAAAAATCGGGTTTGGTCGTACGTATAAAAGGCCGGCAGTTTGCTATTCCCGATAAAAGCGGTATTATCACAGGTATCATTACATTATCACGAAACGGCGGCGGTCACATTGTCACCGGTAACGGCGACAAGATTTATGTGCGGCCAAGATTCACAGGTGGAGCATTGACCGGAGACACCGTCCAGGCAAATATCATAAAAAACAAGCGAATAGGTATTTCTAGCACCGCAAAAGTCATCAATATCCTCGAGAGAACGACCAAACCCGTTATTGGGATTTTCAAAACGACAGGAAAGACCTCTTACGTTATCCCGCAGTATGATAACTTTGCCGGTAATCTTCTCGTGAAAAGGGGAAGTGATCTTGATGCCCGGGACGGTGAACTCGTAGCTGCCAGGGTTGAAACATCATCAACCGGCATCTCACATCCCATGTGTGTAATCACTGAAGTGCTGGGCGACCCCGACGCTCCGGGTGTGGATGTTCTTGCGATAACCAGACATTATCAATTGCCGGTGCAATTCACTAATGAGGTTCTTGCCGAGTCTGAAGAAATTAAGGCAGATCTGACTCCGGAGGTTATTGGCGAGCGGAAGGATATTCGCGATCTTGTCACCTTCACAATCGATCCTGTAGATGCTAAGGATTTTGACGATGCGATCTCAATTTCGAAGAACGAGGACGGCAACTTTTACATCGGCGTACACATTGCAGACGTTTCCCATTATGTGAAGAGCGATTCGGCTCTGGATCAGGAAGCGCTTGCACGGGGAATGAGCTGCTACCTTGTCGACCGTGTGATTCCCATGCTTCCGGAAAAGCTTTCGAACGATCTGTGCAGTCTCAAACCGGACGAGGACAGGCTCACCAAAAGCGTGTTTGCCGTTGTTACACCGGATGGCAACATCGTTGACAACGAAATAGCAAATACGGTGATTCATTCCCGCATGAGACTCACCTATCAGCAGGTACAGGCCTATCTCGATGCGCAAGATGGCGGTGGTACCGGTTTGGAACAGTCTGATGCCGGAGAAATTACTCCTGAAGTCGGCGAAGCGCTCATCCTGCTTTCGGAACTTACCGATATTCTCATCAAACGGCGTGAGGAGCGTGGTTCGCTTGATTTTAAAAACCCCGAAGCTCAAGTCATTCTTAATGAATACGGCAAACCGGTTAATATTATAAGGCGTGACCGTATAAAAGCCCACAGGATGGTAGAAGAGGCTATGCTTCTGGCCAATACCATAACAGCAAAAGCGCTCGCTTCGTGCGGCGTTCCTTTTCTTTACCGCAGTCATGAGAAACCCGACCCATTGAAGCTTGAGGCATTCGCAGATGTTGCAAAAACTCTCGGCTATGATTTCAATTACAAACAGGCAAATAACCAGTTATACATCCAGAAATTTCTTAATTCGCTAAGGGAAAATGTGCATGAGCGCATGTTGAACATGCTTCTTTTACGTTCCATGAAAAGAGCATGCTATTCTCCGACAAACAGCGGACATTACGGTCTCGCATTGCCTGTCTATACTCATTTTACTTCCCCTATCCGCCGTTACCCTGATCTGATAGTACACCGTAAACTTGAAGACTGCAATATTCGAAAAAATACCGGCCGTGAACATCATGATATGTCCTATTACAAGGTTCTCGGAAAAACGCTTACCCAGAGAGAAATCATCAGTGATTCGGCCGAACGCGACTCGATAAAAATGAAGACGGCCGAATTCATGAAAATGCATCTCGGTGAGGAATTTGACGGAACAGTTTCAGGAATTGTCCCTGCCGGTTTCTTTGTGGAACTGGATGAATTTTTCGCCGAGGGATTCGTTCACGTTTCCACACTTTATAACGATTATTTCAAAATTGACAGGGCAGGAGTCGCTCTTATCGGTAAATCATCTGGGCAAAAATTTACGATGGGAGACCGTGTTCGCGTGGTAGTCGCCTCAGCGGACAAGGAAAAGGGGAAAGTCGATTTTGAGCTCGTTAAAAAATTAAAAAACAAATAATTTGAAAAAACTATAATAAATAAGTCTAACCAGCGGTTCCACCTGCCCGCCTTGGTTCTGTGCGATTCATATTATAGATAGTGTCAGCAGGTGAACCGCAGACCGTTGGACGGAACAAAGAATCATGAATGGTTATGAACGATACGCTGGCGTGCTCGAAGGGACACCAGTGGATTTCCTTCCGCGGACCCCTATTCTTATGCAGTACGCCGCCGAACACATCGATTCCGATTATGCTGCATTCGCTTCTGATTACATGATTCTGGTCAGGGCGAACGAAGAGTGCGCGAAAGATTTTGGAATTGACCAACTGAGCTGTATATCCGATCCATATCGGGAGACTCACGGTTTCGGCGGCGAAATAGAATACGTCAGCGATGGTCCGCCCCGGAGCACGCATCCACTTCGAGAGAATAAGGACCTGTCAGTACTGTTGAAGCCTGATCCCCTGAAATCAGAACGCATGCTGGACCGGGTTAAGGCGGTTCAATCCTACAAAGAGAGATTCGGCAGCGAGTATTCAATTCTGGGTTGGATCGAGGGTCCGGCGGCTGAAGCCGCTGACCTCCGTGATGTTGTCACATTCCTCATGGATATAATGGATGACGAAGTATTTGCTTGTGACTTGATGGATCTATGTCTTGAAGTTGGGATTGCATTTGCCCGTGCTCAGGTGGAAGCAGGCGCTGACACAATCGGTATCGGTGACGCTATTGTCAGCCAGGTATCACCCGATATCTATGAGAGAATAATTCAGCCAAGAGAAAAGAAAATGATCAGTGCCATTAAAGATATGGGTGCATACGTCAAACTTCACATTTGCGGCAATATTACACATCTACTTCCAGGTATATCCGACCTCGACATTGACATCTTAGATGTAGATCATATGGTGAACGTGTCAACCGTACGCGATGTCGTGGGGAGCAGGGTGGCCATTGCAGGCAATATAGATCCTACCAGTGGGGTGCAGAACGGAACACCATCAAGCATCAGACAGACAGTGCTGAATACGTATGAGGAAGCAGGTAATCCGTATGTGGTGAATGCGGGATGTGAAATTCCCTCCGGAACACCTCCAGAGAACCTCGCAGCATTGTGTGAGCCGGTGCCTTATCGTCCATAGTAGAGTATTGTCCAGTCGTTTGCTGTATTTATTTATTGTTTTCCTCAGTGTGCTCTGCGTTTTCTGCGGTGAAGAAATTTTTTGTGAATTTTTCGGATTAAATTGAAGTTAAGTTATACGTAGAATAATATTCATCCACACCAGCCTGGCGAGATAGCCGACAGTTCATTTGTTATTGTGAGTTCACTGTAATATTCAGATAATCAACTAAGTCATAACGAATTACTAAACGCAACAATTATTATTGCGATAATGAGGACAATAAGCCCCCGGTTCAACAAAGTCCGTGCGTCCGGCGGTGCATCTTTCCATTCGCCTCTCCAGATACCCCAGAGGTTGCCGACGATAATAATGGCCGACATGAAGAGCACCCAGCCCACCACAACGCCCAGGCTTCCGAGCATCGATGCGCCGAATCCGTAGGCATATAACCCGCCGCACCATAATAATCCCATCAGAGAGCCGAGGCCGAGATTACGAACTGTTTCCGGCCCGTAAAACTGTTTCATGGTGCTGCGTTTTACCATTAAGTATAAACAGTACAGCACATTTACACAGCCGCCGCTTGTTAAAATTATAGCCCAGGCTGCATTAGCGGCAAAAGCATCGGAAACTCCCGAATCCCGAACGGCTTCGATTAAACCGGCGCTG
>JABHYP010000757.1 GCA_018656855.1 Candidatus Latescibacterota bacterium
AGCGTCATCGACGGCGACTCCGAGCAGATACACCGGACTGCCGTTGGCGCGGGCTATAATGAAGTCGCCGATGGTATCGTTCCGGAACGTTGTCTTCCCGTGCACGAGATCATCAAACGAAGTTTCACCCTCCGGCACCCTGAAACGCACAGTGTAAGGATGCCCTTCTTTTGTGTATGCAGCGATGGTATCCTCGTCAAGATTCCGGCACTTACCTGAGTAATGGTAATCCAGTTTTTCACGGCGGGCTTTTTCGCGGTCGGCATCAAGCTCTTCTTTCGTGCAAAAGCACCGGTATGCACAGCCGTTATCGAGCAGTTTCACGACAGCCCGGCGGTACAGGTCTCCGCGCTGTGACTGGAAAACGGGCTCTTCGTCCCATTTGATACCGAGCCATTCAAGGCTTTCAAGGATTGATTTAAGCGCCTTTTCGGAAGATCGTTCGGTATCGGTATCTTCGATGCGAAGAAGGAATTTGCCGCCGGTTTTTCGCGCATACAGCCAGTTGAAAAGAGCAGATCTTGCTCCGCCGATGTGGAGATCGCCGGTGGGGGAAGGTGCGAAGCGGAGTCGTTCGGTATTTTTCATTATAAAACTCTGTATTTAAATTATCTTAGACAAGATAACGTGATTGACAGAATAATTTTAGAATAGTATTTTAATAATAAATTCAGTAGGATATAAGATAGAATCATTATCTATTTTGAACAAGAGAAAATACAAAGTGCATGAAAAACTATATATGAAGCCAGAATAAATCTGATAATTACAAAATGATAGATGTGAATATCTCTTGTTATGAATTCAGGCTCCTGAATCCTGTCTTTATATTTAATTAAGCGTAATTAACGCAGTTACTTTTTTTCGGTGAACCATAAATTAATGGAGGTATTTACAATGTCTGATCAAAAAAGGTCTCAACGGTTTATTAAGTTAATTCCCCTTATCATATGTATCATATTTGGCTTCACTTATGAAGCCTTTGCCCAGTCGCTCGATGTCAGGCCATTTAACCCGGAAATTGATCCCGACATTAATATGTATATGAACAATTGGAGAAATTCACAACCCCGTAAAACTCACGGCGGTCTCATAGAACGCGATGTCCTCTACAAAGGCAATCCCGAAAAACCAACCCGGCAAGGCGCTGTGCTCAAGTACGTAAACCGTTTCACACATGCCAGCCTCTATCCGCGCGCATCAACACAGCCTGTTACACTTTCGGGTGAGCAGGAAATATTCTATGTTATCTCGGGAAACGGCACTATCACGTCGGGTGACAGGACTGCCGAGCTTTACAGTGGTATTTTCGTTCTTATTCCTGACAAATGCTCTTTCACAATGACCAATACCGGCGATGATTTCCTGAATATGTATCTTATAGTCGAACCGGTGGTTCGAGATGATTTTGTTCCGGAGAAAGAAATGATTGTAGTAGATGAAAATAAATTACCCATTTTAACAACTACCGGCCATTGGTCAATGATAATCAAACAGGCGTTTAATTTAAAAAAAGAGCTTTCAGTTATTGAGTATGTTAATGCCATCACATTCGACCCAATGACAATCGGTCAGCCCCACTCTCATAATGCAGGCTGCGAAGAGGTATGGACATGCATCGAGGGGGAAACTCTTCTCTTTTTCGGAAAACAGCTTCGTATGCAAACTCCCGGAACCGCGTATATGATACCAATTGACGGCAATACACCGCATTCAAATATCAACCATACGGATAAACCTGTTAAGTTATTATATTTTTCAGTGTTCAAATTCTTGGAGGAAAAAGACGGAATTAAAAGGAGTAAGGATTAAAAGTATTTGTTTTTTAAATGTTAATTTTCGGTTCATTTTTTATAAGATTATCGTTCAATTCAGACAATAGTAACAAGGAGGCTTATAAGTGAAAATTCATTTTCAAGGAAAGAATTATCATTTATTTCTTTTGGGAATACTGTTCTGCCAATTTGCGCTTGTTATTTCCTTCAGCCCTGTGGCTGTGAAAGCCGCTGAATGGAAAGCCGGAACAGCCACGGTGGTTATTACTCCCAAAGAACCGTTATGGATGGGGGGGTACGGCGGCCGTACGAAGCCCTCCGAGGGGAAAATACA
>JABHYP010000758.1 GCA_018656855.1 Candidatus Latescibacterota bacterium
AGAAGAAATATGGATTCTGCGAGCATGAGATCGACATTAAGCAAGGCATAGGTCGAATCGAGAACTGTAAATGTCCCCTCAAAAAGATTATGATAAGCACGCTTAGGTTTCACGGATATTTTTAAAACTGTTGTTCGGTCTATGAACTGCTGTTTGACAAGCCTGAAGTCATAATGTTTCAGAGCATCGGGATGTGTGGGACCAAGAATATAGAATCCGTGAATGTTAATGGTATCGTCATAGAAATTCGGACTCCAGATTGCCGAGGCCAGGTTCCCGGTGTTTTCTGTCTGTCGTTTGAAGAGGATATCTTCATGTTTACCATGATGTTGTGAGTAGTATAATTTTGACGCGATTTCTTCGATTGCCACGATGGATGTATCGTTTTCAGTGATGACACGTGTATATGCATCGACTTTATATGTTTCGAGCTTGGCACGCCACTTCTGTTTTTCCTCAATGACTCTTCGCATGATTCTGTCGGCGGGATTGCCCGATGTCACTATAACAGGTTCCAGTTCGAACAGATTCGTTTCGAGCGATATGTTTTGCGTCTCCTGAGATGTTTCATCAATGATTATTTGTTTTGATGTGTAGCCGATATAGCTGAATTCGAGAGTGGCGGGAATTGACTGGAGTGTAATGATATAGTCACCGCTTCCGTTCGTGAGCGTCCCCTCGTTTTGCCCGATGACACTGACATGGGCAAATGCAAGCGACTCACCGCTCCCGGTATCGGCGACTTTGCCGTTGATTGTTACTGATGCTGAACTGTATGATGAAATGGTGCAGATAATGAAGGTTAAGACAGCTGTAGGGGTGAAAAATTTCTGCATTAAGTCGTCCCATCAATGAAAAAGGTTTTATGGTACATTAAAGTGTTTGTCAAACATATGTATAATCTTTTGTTGAATATAAGAGGACATGTCTGCAATCTCTCTCTTATTTCACCAACACCATCTTCCTCGTCTCACTAATCCCTCCCACCTTTAAAGTGCAGAAGTAGAGACCGCTCGGCATATCCGTTGCATTCCAGATTACAGAGTGTTTCCCAGCTTGATGGTATCCATTTTTAAGAACTTTCACCGCCTTTCCGGAAATATTGTAAACCGTCAAAGTAACATGCCCACCCTTTGGAAAAGAGTATTCGATGTCCGTAGAGGAATTGAAAGGATTGGAGTAATTCCGTTTGAGGGAAAACTCTATAGGTGTTTCAGTCTTTACAAACGGTTCATCGTCATACGGTGGAACTTTTCCCTGGTTGTACACTGACTCTTCCTTAGCTGTGTATACAATGTTCAAGTGAGGAGTTTCAATTCGCAGACCCGTATCGCCAAAACCACCAGTATTATAGCGTGAATCCATGATAGCTGCCAATGCTCCTGTTGTCAGGAGTGTACGCTCAATGGTGTATGATGGTTCGTTATTAATGATAAGCTCTTCTATATGATAAACAAGTCCGCTGAAATGCGCATATGGATGATCTTGTAACCAGAATTCGGTTGATACTATTTCCTCATCGCCTATAATTTTCGTGGCAAAACCAAAAGATAAACCAGAAATAATATTAGAATTATTCATATAAATAGCTGCTTCAAGTCCACTTTGAAATTCAAGCACAAAAAGATGAGGTTTAAAACTGCGTTTAAACCAGGATTTATTAACTTGACAGCATGAAATTGCCTCTTCGAACAGTTCCTTAGCCCAAGGCTTATTATCGGTCCATGCCCAGGCAGAAGAGCCTTCCAGATACTGCACTGCTTTGATCCCTGTCTCGCCGCCCGCTCGTCTTTCTACCATACACTGCAGAGCCTCAAGTGCATGAATGCCATAACTTTCCGTTCCTCCACTAGATAATGTAACAACAGCTTTTTCAATTGTAGTTCCCAGTTCTATTTCAAGTGGAGGGTGTCGCCAGGTTAGAGGGAGGGATGATCCTGCCATTAGTGGAAAACCGAGTTCAATCGACTGGTCATACATCCATTTCGCTTTCTCCCAGTCATACGAGAGATGCTTATCAGTGAAGACAGGCACTTCACGGCCGGTTTCTTTGAAAACATCCATGACTTCTTTGTAGAATTCGTAGCGTGGATAGAGTTTCTGTCCCTTATCATTCGCTGGATAATCGCCGTGTTCCCCGATGATGACCACGCCATCTATAGCCAGTTTATCTTTTCCCATTAGCAATGTTTCACGAATCGTTGGAAAAATAGTAAAACTATATTCATCTGCCATATTCCTACTTCTGTCACCACTGGATACCTGATCGACATACATTGAAACAACATTGACACGAGGAATAATATTTTCACCGTAGTATCCGTATCCTTTAATTAATCTCGTGCCTATCACATCACCATGTGAACCAGCAGTATATATTGTGGTAATGATTGCTACTTTGGGACGATCATCACTAAATTCTCCATTTTTCGATTGATCATTATCTGCCTCATAAACTAAAAGAGAAACTTCTCCTTCTTTACCTAACGATATATCCTCTTTATGGTCAACAGCTATAGCATAAACATCATTACTTGCCAGCCAACATTCAGAGGTAAATTTTTCAAATGTATAATTAAAAACATTCCACCGAACTACTCCACTATCATTAACGCACCAGAGATTATCTCCATGGGTTGTATTATTTCTTATGTAATTTGCATTAGTGAAAGAGATCCAGGTCCCCTCTGCGAAAGTGCTCCTTGCACCGATGAGTAATATGAGCATTAAGAGAGTTGTTTTAAGTAGCTTCATGATGTCCAATTATTTCCTGAAGTATATTTCACTAAATCCATCTTCCTCTTCTCACTAATCTCAGTAGTCTTCAAAGTGCAGAATTAGAGTCCGGTGGGACAAATCCTACTGTATTCTTAGTGAAAGAGTGATTCACATTTCAATTAGACTTCTGGTACGGATTGTCGTAAAAGCCAGACTAAGGCTCCTCCCGTAACCATTCCCAGTACAGCTCCGCTCCAGACTGACAACAACAAAAACGGCAGTATTCCCTCCCCCCAAAACTTACAACCAAAGCAAGCTTCCCACAATACCATGCTCCCACAGCCCACGGTGCTTGCAAGCACCCACCAGCCAGCTCGGGAGGCCTGCGACCGTAAGATAAGCCACTGCAATATGCCCGTCACAGCCCCACCCAAGACCATTATTATGGCCCATTCCACTATCAAACCAGACCAGTACCCCATTTCTCGGTAGCCGCCGATAGCCGCTAACTTAGCTCCGGTGCCACCGCCTCCGGCAAAGGCAAAGCCCACGGTGCTTGCAAATATCCACCAGCCCGCCCAGGAGAAGCGCCGTCGCAGGATAAGCCACTGCATTAAGCCAACCACAGACCCGAGTGCAGCTCCACCAATGGAATTCGCGAGTATGAATCCAAGTGCGTTCCTCCTAAAAATTTCTATATAGATGATGATGTTGAATAAATATGAGCCTATAAATATACCTAGAAACCAGCCCACGATACATACCAATACCCACCTAAGCCAAAAGCTTCTTCCAATTCGATTGCGTTCAACTGTCATAAAACACCTCCAATTATCACGTTTTATGTAATCTATTTCTTCACCCATTTGACCGCATCGGCGTAGACATATCCTCCATATGACTTATCAGTCAGTATAATTTTAGCGGTTCCTTGTGATAAATCGTATGTACCAAGTTTAATCCAGCCTTGTTCTGATTTTTTCAGGATAAAATTTACATTATCAATGCCTGTATCATGATAGACAATAAAGTTTAAATCTTCAATAATGTTGACATCCAAATAACTTTGAAAAGTTCTATTTGCGAATGGTGTATAGTAGAAAATATCATAAATTCCATTTTCTGAAATTTCAGCTTCCCATTGTACTTGTTGTTCGCCTTCTCCCGATTTTATTTTGTGTGCGGACTGTCTGTATATTCCATAGTAACCATGTTCAATATTTGGCCACCATTCCTTAGTATTATTGCCACGATATAATCCAGTATAATACTCCTCCAGTTCCCTTTTTTTATGGAGTAGTTTCTTTAAAAGACTCTCTTTCGATCGTGTAAGTATTTTAAATCCCGGATCTTCGTTATCAACAATTATTTCTTCTTTATTAATAGGCTTTAGAGGTGGGCTGATGATTCTTTCTCCATGAAAAAGTTTAAGAGGTTGGTTAGAACCAGTTCTTATAAAAGGTTTAAAAATAATTGTGGGTAAATTCCGCGAGATTAGAGTATTGAAACGTGCTTCTCTGTATGGTGATGGTGGCTGATCTAATACAAAGCCGATTTCTTTTGACTGGCCGCCTTTTAGTTGGATAATTTGTTCTTCAACACTGCCTCCCTGGACTGGGATTTCTATATGGATAAGTCCATCTACCGGTTCAGGATTGTATACGGTAAGGTTGACATGATACTTATTTTTATTTTCATCTAACACTATTCCGTATGTCACGTCAGATATTAAAAATCCCGGTAACTGTTTCTGATTATACCATTGATCGAGATGAGGTTTGAGATTGAATCCAAACTGCTCTTGTATTGCATCAATGAAGTCATTCACTTCTATGATTTTAAACCTGTTTTCGGAAAGAAAATTAACCATGAAGTTATTGAAAGTTTCTTTGCCAAGTTCGGCTCTCAATAAAGCAAAAAGATAGCTCATTTTTAATGTCAGTACATCGGTGATAATATCTTTTTTATCAGGATCAGAGAGAATTTCGGGCAGGCTATGTTTCATGAGAGCTAAACATGCGGCTGTTTTTGGCGCGGGGTAACCATACTCAATATAAAGTGATGACCTGAGATAATGTTCTAATGCAGAATAAAATATGGGATATTCATCCGAATTGAAATAATTTACGAAACCGATATATTGCGGGACAATTCCATATCTGCGGCTTCGGTTAACTCCTGAGAGATTGTTTGTTATAAAATTCCTGAAACGAAAAGTCTGTATTTCCTCAGGCGTCATTGTTTCATTTTTATTCATTCTAACATATTGCCACCATTTGAAATCAGAATTCGCAGCGAGAATCCCGTTTTCATGTAAAAACACCTGTTCGGGTTGAACCGTATCAGAGTGTTTTATTAAATTACTATCATAAGAATAAAACTGGATTGGCACTTCGATGAGAGAAAATCTTTTAAACGGATAATTTAAATTAAGTCTATTATCAAAATATTCTTTATATGCCTTTATTTGATCAGGTAATTTCGTGCTGAATCCGTCAAAGAACTTAATGAAATAATCATGTCCGGTTTTTGTATAGAGATTGTAAGTAATACCGTCAACTTTTATGGATCTTTTATTATATTCGCCTATTACCAGGGAAATTTTGGGAAGAGGTATTTCAGGCTTAAAAAGAAATTCTCCTTCACTGATTGTTACCGGCTCCCCCTGGGAAATTGCTATGAGTTTTTTATCAGTTTTCACAGTGAGTTCAAAATTTACAAAGTCTTTAACAAGAGAGTTAGTAGAAATTGAGCAAAAAGGAACCCCGGCAACCGGATACCACAAGTTTTCCTGCGTCAACAACACATATTTATTTGTAATAAAACTGTGGCGTTTGGCGATATTATAAAGAATTATTTTATAACTTTTTTCCCGAACCGATTCATCGATATCTACATTACATGCTTCTTCGTTGATCTTTCCGCTATAATGGATTGTTAAAGAATCAATATGTTCAGGCTGAAGGTTTTTTCCGGCTGGCTGTACAGTAATGATATGCAGGTCACGGTTATAACCGAGGTCTTTACCATAGCTGGTGATTTTTTTGATTTTCATACCGGGATTGAGACTGAAAACATAATTATCAATAGCAACAGCAGTATTATTCTTTAAAGTTAAATCGGCATTGACTTCGATTTCATTGCCATGATGGATAAGATCGAGTTTACAGCCGGTAATAGAAATTCTCGGATTATCGGCAAATTGTTTATTTAACAGCCGCATTTCCCGGCGTAAATCTCTGCCTTCGGAAATTTTCGAGAGGAACATATTGCCGAGTTGTCCGGCGG
>JABHYP010000759.1 GCA_018656855.1 Candidatus Latescibacterota bacterium
AACGAGATTCCCTCGCTCATCGAAAACGAGGCCGAGTTCGTCGGCGCAGCAAGAGAAATGATAGAGTATGTAGGGAGTTTTATCTGATACGGTTTGTCTAACCTGAATTATTCATAAATTTATTAATTGTCATATATAGAGAATAAAATTATCATAAGTAGGGGTTTGATTAATCAAACCCTTACAGCTTTTCGGACATCAAAGATAAATAAAGCGGCTCTGCCACCTTTAATCCTTCTCTACTGTATTTCCTCAAGATATTTTTTGCCGAGCATAGCGGCACCCCTCATGGATGACTGCTCTTCCTGAATATAATCGCAGTTTCTCATCCATTTCTTTTTTGCGCGGATTAAGGCGGGATTTGCCGCTCCACCGGTTACGGGGATGACCCTGTCAAGAGGAGCCTTGATACCGATCTCTTCCAGATGTTCCCGCTGGTATTCGCAGAGTCCCCTGACCAGAGCGGTAAGGAGTTCTTCCCGTGAAGTTTCCGTAGTCAGCCCGAGAAATTCAGCCTTCAGCGGCTCCTGGGAATAGCGTGATCCCATGAGAAAGGGCACATAGGTTACCTTGCTCTCGCGTTCGAGCCAGGTATCGACAGCTTTCGGAACAAAACTGTCATAGAATTCATCAGCTTCCATCTCACTGCAAAATACGCTCCTGAACCATTCGAAAGCCTTTCCGCCCGCGTTCATTACATATAGGGTCAGCCAACGGTCGGGTAGAACGTGCGCACGGACATTATACTTCGGGGACGAGTAACATTTCGGCAGGCATACAAGAGTAATTTCACAGGTGCCATTGACATTAATGACATCGCCCGGATCTTTTATTCCCAACGAGTACGCCGCAAGAACAGCATCATTACCGCCTATCACCACGGGGGGTTCTTTTTTCAGGCCGAACTCAGAGGCGAGCGTACTCATCACACGCCCGGGGCTCTCATGCGACGGGATAAGTTGAGGCAGGTGATCCGGTGTCAGGCCGAAGGCCCCGGCAATATCCTCGTTCCATGTCAGGTCGTTTTTTACTGTGTTATACAACGCCATCAGCGAAGCGGATGAGGGATCGATTGCGAATTTCCCTGTCAGCCAGCGCGCCATAAAAGTGTTGGTGTGGCCGAACTTGTGCACTTTATCAAAGATGTCAGGGTGATTGTCCTTGATCCACAGAATACTCGCTAGCGAACACCCCCCTGCAACCGGCATGTTGCCCGTTTCTTCAAGGAGGGTTTTGATTCCGATGGTTTTGATAATGCGCTGTGCCTGTACACGCGAGCGCTGGTCGAGCATCAGTATTGCCGGGTAGAGGGCATTGCCGTCTCTGTCCATGGCTGACATTCCCGGTGTCGTACCCGCAAGAGTGATGACATCCACATCCGCCATCAAATCCCTCAGTTCCCTGCAGCCCTCGGCAAAAGCTCTCTGCCACTTTTCCTGTTCTATGTCGCCGAACAGACCGTTATTATATACATTTACTTCATATTCCCTTGAAAATTGCCCGACGAGGTTGAGCGAATCGCCTTCGGTGCGGTACACCCCCATTTTCATTCCTGTCGTTCCCACATCCACACCGAACAGCTTCATCTCTCAAATCTCCAGTTTACTATGTCCGCAAAAATTATTTGCTTTTATCATTCGACACTGAAACCCTCAGTAAGAATTTGTTCCCGGATTTTTTCTCTGGTTTCTTCGGAAACTGGTGTGAGAGGACTTCGTGGTTCGCCACCCTTGAAACCGGTAATATCCATTGCGGCCTTGACGCCTGCAACGCCCGAGGGGCCTGACACAAAAGCGTTGAGACGTGCGAGCCTGAAATGCAGTTTGAGCGCCTCTTCGTATCTGCCTTCCTCGAAGAGGCTGTAAAGTTCGCAGCAGGGACCGGGAAGCAGGTTGGCAAGGGACAGTATTCCGCCCGGCGCTCCGAGATGGAGTGAAGGGTAGAAAAAATTGGCCGAGCCTGCGAGAACATGAAAATCCTCTTCTGGATCAAGGATACTCAGGAACTGTGCCGGACCGTTGGGGGACGAATCTTTCATTCCGGCAATGTTTGGATGTTGTGAAAGTTCCAGAACGGTTTTCGGCGGTATCCGAACTCCTCCGGCAAATCCTGGGGCATTGTAGAGAAGCACCGGTGATGTTGCAACATCGGCGATACGTTCATAGTGTCCCCGAAGGGTTGGACCGTCCATACGTTTTGCGAAGTAACACGGTGTGAGAACGCTTACATAATCGAAACCCATCTCCGAGGCGATTTTTGATTTCGCGATGGTCTCTTTTGTCGATTCACATGCTGTTCCGACCATTACCACCTTATCGCCTTTTTCCTCTGCGAAAACTTCGAGAACCTGTATCTGCTCCCTGTCTGTAAGGCTTCTGAATTCGCCGTTGGAACCGAGCGCGAGATAACCGGCAAGGCCGGTTTCGTTGAGTTTTCTCAGGTTGAATCTGAGGTCGTCAAGAAGGATTTCGTCATTCTGAAAAGGGGTTACAACCGGTGCGAAAACACCCGACAATTTTTTCCTGTTATGAGTCATTTTACTACCTTATGTTAAGTCTAAAAAAAGCCTGATCTATTGAAAGTTATAATTTGCCTTGAAAAATTGAGTTTCATTCGTACGGTTTGTATAATATTATATGTATAATAAAAAAACAAATACATAATCCTGACAATCAGAAATGGAATAGTTTATTAAATGAATATAATTACTAGTGACCTTATTCTTCTCCGTCATGGGGAAACATCGGGACAGTCATCGGTGCGGTTTTACGGTTCAACCGACATCGAACTGAGCGATCCTGGCAGGGAACAGATGCGGCGGGCTGGCGCAGCGCTTAAAGATGTGACATTCAAGACTGTTATTACAAGCCCGCTTGAGCGGTCAGGTGAGGGCGCATCCATTGTTCTCGATGGACGATCTCCTGTACCGGTTGTTATCGAGGATTTCAGGGAAATAGATTTCGGCGAATGGGAAGGGTTGACCGATGCCGAAATTCAAAAACGCGACCCTGACAGCCATAAAGCGTGGAAAGAAACCGGCTCGTTTGCACGGTTTCCCGGAGGGGATTCCAGAACCGGATTTTACAACCGTGTAAAAACTTCTGCTCGAAGTGTATTTAACAGTACTGAACTGCCTATCCTTGCCGTTCTACATAAGGGTGTCATCAGGGGTATTCTGTCAGCGCTGCTCGATATTCCGGTTGGGGAAATGATAAACCATCCGATTGAGCTTGGGAGCTTGCATCTGCTCCGGAAGTTAACCGAAAGCTGGGAGCTTGTCAAAACAAACGAAATTGGTCATCTCGGAGAGTGCCGGATCGAGCATTCGTGAAAAGCATCAAAGATACCTGTAAAAAAGGTGCAAAGATAAAGTTAAAAGGTAAAAGTGAAAGATTGTTGATGATAAGGTTAGAAACCCGGAACCTGGAACATTGTAACTCACAGCCCTTTAGCTATAACCAACTTTTTTCTTGATTATTTTATGTCCGGGAGATACTTTTTCATTAAAACCTGTTTATGGGAGCTTTTAGAATGATCGTGCCCAAAATGGTGAAAATTCGCCAGCTTTTCACAAAAGACCGTCTCGAAAATCCTGCGGAAAAACTTGCAGGAAAACTCGGTGAATCCGGTCTGTTGAACGGTGCAGGGGCTGGTGCGCGGATTGCTGTAACCGCCGGGAGCCGTGGCATTCACGGTATTGCCGGTATACTGCGTGCAATAACCGGTGAACTCAGGCGTAAAGGAGCACAGCCGTTTATCGTCCCCGCAATGGGCTCGCACGGCGGAGGCGCTGCAAGCGGGCAGGTTGAGATGCTCGAAAGCCTCGGCATCACAGAAAAAAATGTGGGCGCACCGATACAATCCTCGATGGAAACAGTCGTAGTGGGCACAACCCCCGCCGGTGTGCCGGTGTACATGGACAAGAACGCGTATGAATCCGACGGTATAGTCATAGTCAACCGGGTGAAACTTCACACCGCTTTTCATGGTCCGGTAGAGAGCGGGCTGTGTAAGATGGTGGCTGTCGGCCTGGGGAAAAAGCGGGGGGCGGAAACAATGCACCGCCTTGGTTTCGACGCTATGGGCGGATGTATCGTTAAGAGCGCTTCAATTGCATGTGATAAAGCCAACATCATCTGCGGCGTGGCTATTC
>JABHYP010000760.1 GCA_018656855.1 Candidatus Latescibacterota bacterium
CGCAACAATATCCCGCTTGATTCTCTGCTTGTTAAAGATACATGGAAGAATGAACCTGCTGTTTATGAACGGCTGACTGTGCTCAGGGAGCAAGCACTTACACTTCTTGCCGACAACCGTTTTGCCGGTGAAATGAGAGCAAATGTCGAGATTATGCTCAACAATATTAATGCGCTTTTTTCAGGAAATGAAGCCCGGATTACCATGAAATTAGCGCTTGAAACCATTATTGAAACATGGGCTTATGCGCTTGAAACACGTCTCAGGTGCCTGGTGGAGGGAGAGCTGGAAGGGGATTCTGAACTTTCAGTATTGCGCTATGGTGAATTCCGTACAAGCCTTGATATACTGCTTCACCCGTTGCCAGAGAATGCATCGGAGCATTCAATCGGTCGCTTTATTCAGACACTGCGAGATGAAGTTTCGGAAATAGCGGTACGAATCAGCCAGCTCCCCGGTGGAAAAGAAGGGAATCAGGCTTTGATCATGGAGGCGATTGCTGCCCTTGATGAGCGTTTGTCGCTTCTTGCAGGAGAACTTGAGATATTTCTCGGCACCGGCGGCTTTAGAAATATTCCTGAGGGTTTGATCGCAGGATTATTCCACGACAGCATCAGAAGGCTCGAACAGCGTCTTAGCGCAGGATTTAACGATGAAATGTTTGAAACGCTGCTTACGGAGAGTTCTTCAGGCAGTGGAATGAGGGAAGCTATTCAAAAAAGCGGAATGCTTTTCGAATGGCGTATGCTCGCCTGGTACCGTTCCGGCAGAGAACCTGCCCGACTTCATGAGCTTCTGAGCAATGATCTCAAGGGAATTCTCTTGAGGGTTATCAACGGCATGAAAAAACAACGTGGGAAAAGCGGTAATGCCGGCAAAATCAAGCAATTGGAACAGACAGCCCGGAATATTGTCGATGGTATTACCCGGCGGCAGATCGCCAATATCCTCAATGACCACACTGAAAAAAGGGTGCTGTACTTTGAAGTTCCTTATGGTGGAAATCCGGAAAAGGAATATGCCAGAATCTGGGCTCACGGACAAAAACCACCCGAAGAAAATACTTTTGATCCCAAAACTCTAAGCTTGTCATTTGCAGTTAAGGTTTCGCGGCTCGGGGATGTTAATGTACGCATGACATTTTCGGGGAAACTGGTTTCACTTCAATTCGAGCTTGAGGATACTAAGAAACAGTCGCTCGCCAGGAAGATGAGTGCGGAACTTAGCGAATCATTGCAGCCGCGGGGATATACTGTACGTGAGGTTAACTTCGGATTACACAGAGATGATAGTGTCACGAAAAAAAAATCAAAAGTTAAAAATCAAACCGGAAATATGAATATTGTAGGATGATAAAACGTCGCAAATATAAGATTACTGATCGCAAGGCTGCAGCGGCACTGCGTTATAAACAGGGTGTAGATCCTGTGCCAAAGCTTGTTGCAAAGGGTGTCGGTATAATTGCCGAAAAAATACTCGAAGCCGCAAGAGAGGCTGGAGTACCCATACATGAAGATCCCGATCTTCTTGCGCTGCTCATGACATTAAATATTGACGAGGTTATCCCGCCTGAGATGTATGTTGCTGTGGCGGAAGTTTTGGCATTTATTTACCGTATGAATAACAGAATGCCGGAATAGTGAGTTTTAAGAAACCGGAATTAGTTTATAGTTTTGTATAAAGCCATAAGAATATCCGAAGTAAATTAAGAAAAAATCTTAATACAATGCCTGAATCGCATCGAATATATATTGAATCTTGAATTTTCATTCAGGGCGGGAACATGACCGAATGTTGTAATAGTATCAAAAGTGTACGTATACTGTATGAAATCAGTATCCTTATCCAGTCGGATACAAAACTTGAAGAAAAGTTTGAAAAGGCTCTCGGAATGGTGAAAAACACTGTCGGGTGTCATTCGGCAAGCCTTTTCATCCATGACGAAGAAAGCGGAAAGCTGAAAGAAGTTGCCACTGTCGGAAGGAGTATCGATCTGATTGAAAAGATACCTTTTGATATGGGGAATGGATTCAGCGCGTGGGTTGCAAAACAGCGCAGATCGGTGATGATACCGAATCTACGGGGAAAATCTCACGAAGGTTTCAGATCGTTTATTTCCACTCCCCTTGTTTCCCGTGATAAACTCATAGGTGTAATGAATCTCGGACATGAGGAAAAGAATGCCTTTACAGAAAAGCATATAGAATTTCTTGAAATAATTGCCGGACTGCTTGCCCACACTATTGAAAGGGCTGAATTCGAGCAGATGCTCGTAGAAAAGAATGACGCCCTTATAAGAGCCCGGGAAGAAATCGAAAAACAGCAGCAGAAAATAATTGAAATGGAAAAATATCAGTTACTTGGTCAGATAGCCGTATCCATTAACCACGAAATAAACAATCCTCTTACCACCATCATAGGCAATGTGGAATTGTTGCTGATGATGAAAAAGGATATGGATGAAAATATACGCAATAAACTAACAAAGATTCTCAATGAATCAAGGCGTATTGCGGATATAGTCAAGAAACTCCGCGATATGAAAAAAATCGCGATTGAAAGTTATATTGACAGCACTGGAGAAAAGATGATTGCCATTAAATCATCATACAAATCCGATAAGGAGGAAAATCTTTCCTGACAGGGGAAGAATATTCTTTTCTATGGTGGATTTTCTAAATCAGGCTAAAATAACAAAACATCATCTTATGTTCTAACACAATTATAAATAAGTATATATATGGCTCGCCAAACTCCTGGCGGGCTTTTTTTATTTATGGCATGAGTGTTGCTTTAGTATGCCACAGAAAGCGTAAAACAAATAAAAAAAGAAAGTACAGAAAGATGATTAATGGAATATATGTTGCCGCAGGCGGAATGACACCGCGAATCGTCCAGATTGACAATGTGTCGAATAATCTTGCGAATGCTTCAACACATGGCTTTAAGAAGAGTGGTGTCTTTCTTCGCCAGTTGATTGACGCACAAAATTCTCTTGATCGGGCGATGGGGATAGAGCCGACACAGGTTTCAGAGGATGTTCGGGTCGACTATTCCCAAGGAACGTTCGATAATACGAATAATGCGTTTGACATCGCCCTCAACGGATCCGGATTTTTGCAGGTACGTGACAGCGCAGGTGATGTTTATTACTCCCGCGATGGACGTTTTCATCTGGACCAAAACGGTTTTCTAGTAAATAGTTCAGGCATGTTTCTCCTGGATAACCTTAACAATCCCATAAGTTTTCTTGGAGAAGAAATGGCAATAATTGAAAATGGCGATGTGTTTGTTGATGGTGTCAATACTACCAAGATAGGTCTTGCCGAATTTGACTTGAATGATTATCCGGCCCTTCAGAATATCGGGAAAGGGCTTTTTTCAAAACCTGCGGCGGTTAATGAAATTCCCTCGAATCCTGACACACAGTTAATGCAGGGTTATCTTGAGGATTCAAATGTCAACCAGATAACTGCGATGGTAGATATGATAGAAGTATTCAGGGCGTTTGAACTGGGTCAGAAATCGATACAGATCCAGGATCAAACGCTTCAGAGAGTGGTAACAGAAGTTGGAGTCGTTAAATAACAACGAGGTAATATTATGATCAGAGCAATGAGAACAGCAGCGAGCGGCATGTTAGCTCAGAAACTTAATGTTGACAACATTTCGAATAACCTGGCGAATGTGAGCACCACAGGATTCAAAAAATCCAAGATCGAATTCCAGGATGTTCTTTACCAGGTTCTGCG
>JABHYP010000761.1 GCA_018656855.1 Candidatus Latescibacterota bacterium
AAAATTCCACGGCATTCATAAAAGTACTTTCAATTTGCATCTAAAAGAATGTGAATTCAGATTCAATTATCGAAATAAAAATATCTATATTATATTGTTAGAGAATTTCAGAAATATTCCGCTTAACTAGTCTTGTCCCTTAAAAAAAAATAGAACTCCTCGTGATGTTGTAGCTCAATCTATTGATTATGCAAGCTGGGTTCAAAATCTATCTTACAAAGAAATAATAGAAATATTCAAAGAGAAAAATGATGGTAAAAGTTTTGAGACTGTCTTTAATGAAAAATTCGACACCGATCCCCCAGAAGAGTTAAATCAAGAACATGACATTGTAATAGTATGTTCAGAACTTGATCTAGAAACTGAAAGAATCGTTAATTATTTATCGGATAATTACAATGTTCCACTCAATGCTGTATTTTTTAGATATTTCTCAGAAGGATCAAAAAAATATCTTACAAGAAGCTGGTTAATAGATCCAAACGAAGTCATTGAGAAAACAAGTAAATCAAAAGCACAAAATAAAAAAGAATCATGGAATGGTAGGGATTTTGTTGTAAATATTGATGCTTATGAGAATATATCTACTTGGGAAGATTGTCAAAAATTTAATTTTATTTCTGCCGGAGGAGGTAGATGGTATAGTCAATCATTAAAACAACTTTTTCCAAGTGCGAGAGTTTTTGCAATGATTCCTAAAAAAGGTTATGTTGGTGTTGGAATAATTAAGGAAATATCCGTTCCTATTAAAGATTTCAAAGTTGAATATGATGGTAAATTAACTCCAATAATTGATGTGTCTTTAAAAGTTAATGGAATTAAAAAAGAATCAAATGATTTGGAAAAATGCGAATATTTTGTAAAAGTTAAATGGATAAAAAAGGTGCCTGAAGCAAAAGCTTTTTGGGTAAAAGGTATGCGAGCTAATCAGAATAGCGCATTCAAATTAAAAAGTGAATTTACGTTCGAAAAACTCATTAATTTTTTTGATTTAGATGAATAATAATTATGTTTTTGTGTTACCCGCGCATCAAAGCTATGCCTAACGGCATAGAACTTCTACTAGTATTGCAGCTAAAGTTAATTTAAAATTATGTTAAACAATTTTAAATATAGTAGGCGCAAGTTATGCGCCAACCGTTAAGACGCTCAAATAAAACATCATACTAAAAATCGAAATATTGCAATCGGTCTTCAAATAATCCTTCAAATCTTAAACTTTGAACTTTGAACTTTGAATTTTGAACTTTGAATCATAAATTTAAACAAAATTAAATCCAAGGAGTTTGTTATGTCAAAAGTTGTCAGAGTGGGTATTGTCGGAGGAGGAATTTTCGGCCAGTGGCACCTCAAAGCCTTTACCCAGCTTCAGAATGAAGGGAAAGCTGAACTTGTCGCCATTGCTGATCTGGTGGAAGAAAAACGTAATAAAGCTGCAAAAGAATATGGTATTGTGCCGTACGAAGATTATAAGGAAATGATAGAAAAGGAAAATCTCGATGCCATAACAGTGGTGACACCCGATGCTTTCCATGCCGATATAGCCATCACAGGGCTTGAGATGGGATGTCATGTCCTGAGTGAAAAACCCATGGCTACCACTGTGGAAGAATGCCGAAAAATACTTGACATCTCAAGTAAAAATCCTGATAAAATATTAATGGTAGACTTTCATAAACGTCTGGATATGTATCACGTTGAGCTTGAAAGGGTCATTCGGGAGGGCGAATTAGGAAAGATTCAGTACGGGTACGCCTACATGGAAGACAGGATCGAGGTTTCGCGTGACTGGTTCAAATCCTGGCCTGCCGGTTCATCTCCGTTCTGGTTTATTGGCGTTCATTTTGTCGATCTTATTTACTGGGTGATAAAATCAAAAGGCGATAAGGTGTTTGCAACAGGGCGACGCGAAAAACTGAAAAGTCTCGGCCTTGATTTCTGGGACAATATTTCCGCGCAGATTGTGTTCAAGAACGGCGCCACGTTTACTGTCGACGCCGGATGGACGCTTCCCGACGGATTTGAGGCTATTGTGAACCAGGGAATAAGGATTATCGGAACCGAGGGTATTTTCGAAATAGACAGCCAGGACCGCGGCGCCGGCGCGTGTTTCAAGGGTAAAACACAGCAGTCGTACAATCTTGGCGTTTACTCTGAGAAGCATACACCGGACGGCAGGATAATGTACGGCGGATACGGGATTGAGTCGATTATGGAATTTGCATACCATGTCAATTATGTTCTGAACGGCGGAAACATCAATGACCTTAAAGGCCTATACGCTGATGCTGAAGACGGCCTTGAGGTTTCAAAGATCTGTGTCGGCGTGCACAAGAGCGCGGAAGAAGGCGGCACGATTATTGACCTCGACACACTGTAGGAGACCTGTACAAAATGGGTAAAACTGTTTTTAAAATCACCGATTATATAGAATTCGACCTAAAGTGGGAAGAAGAGCAATGCGCGAAACTCGGCGTTGATTTCTCATACTACCAGCTTAAAACCGCCCCGCCGGATGAGATAATAAAGAACGTGAAAGATGCCGACTTCCTGCTTGTAAACATGGCGAAGATGACACCGGAAGTTATGGCGGG
>JABHYP010000762.1 GCA_018656855.1 Candidatus Latescibacterota bacterium
AGATAAGGATATGCCATATCCGCACGCGGTATTTCATCGCTGTAAAGAGCATAAGCAATTATCCCCGGAATAACGACAATAAAAGGCATGATGAGTTTAATGAAACTGGCAAAAACCACCCCTATTTGAGCTTCATGAATGTTTTTTGCGGCTAATGTCCTTTGAGTAATAAACTGGTTGCACCCCCAGTAAAAGATATTTGGAATCCACAGGCCTACAAAAACCCCGATCCACGGCAGTTCCGGGTGATCGAGAGGGAGCACCAGGTGAAATTTATCGCTTGACTGCGCCCAGAAACTGCCAATGCCGCCGATAGCTTTCAAACCGATAATTGTGGCTATGATACCGCCGAGAAGCAAAGTTATTACCTGCACAATATCCGTATAAACAACTGCTTTCAGACCGCCGTAAACGGTATAGGCTCCGGCAACAACTGCGAGTACGATTATACTCCATATAAGCGGAAAGTCGAACATTGTATGAATGACCAATCCTCCGGAATACAGAACAGCAGCGAGGGCTATCATGACATATCCGAAAATCATCATAACAGAGAGTATAAAACGTACAATGTGATTGTATCTTATTTCTAAAAATTCCGGCATGGTATATATGCGGTTTTTGATAAAAAGTGGAAGAAGAAACTTAGCGACAATTATCAGTCCGACAGCCGCAAGCCAGTCGTAACAAGCAATCGCAAGTCCCATTTTATAACCGGAACCAGACATCCCTACAAATGACTCTGTGGAAATATTGGAAGCTACCAAAGAACCCCCGATAGTCCACCAGGACAGATTTCTTCCAGCAAGAAAATAGTCGACCGAACTGTCGTGTTTCCGGGAGAAATAAATTCCGATAGCAACTACTATGATAATATAGAGGGTAAGTGTTACATAATCGATTAATGACAAAGAAATCATATATATAGGCTCATTTTCAGATGTCGGTAATAATTCTTGCTCCATCGGAAATCTTAATCGGCCAGATTTCAGCTTTTGTGTCCACAGGAAGGCTTGCGGGGTGATAGTGTCCGGTAATGGCCTTTTGAACATGGTTTAAAGCAGAATTTTGCGCAAGAGTGATGACACATCCTCCGAATCCTGCACCTGTGAGTCTTGCTCCGAAAACACCATCAATACCTGAAAGAATTTCGACCAGCATATCGAGTTCTTCGCAGGATATCTCAAAATCATCGCGCATACTGTCATGCGAAGCGTAAAGGTTCCTGCTCACAGCATCGATGTTACCCGATTCAAGCGCCTGTACAGTTGATAAAACCCGTTCGTTCTCGGTGACGATATGTTTTACTCTTCGGAAAACTGTTTCATCACAGGAATTTTTGAGAATGTTCAGATCAGAAATAGAAATATCACGTAATCCATTGATTTTTCTATTAGAAAAAGCGGATTGAGCGGATTTCAGACCATCCTCGCATTGCCTGCGCCTCGTGTTGTACTCCGAATCTACAAGGCCACGCCTTTTCATCGAATCAATTACTACCCATGAGTATTCAGGCAGGTTGATTTTTACAGGTTTCATGGACAGATCGGAACAATCTATGAAAAGAGCATGTTCCTTGACACCCATTCGCGATATGGATTGATCCATGATGCCGCAGTTCATTCCAACAAAATCGTTTTCCGCTCTCTGGCAGAGTAGCGCAGCTTCCTTATCGTCCATTTTAAACTTGAAAAGACCTTCCATGGCGGTGAGTACGGCTGTTTCGAGCGCCGCCGACGAAGAAAGCCCGGAGCCGATATTGACATCGCCGCCGACTGTAAACGTGAATCCTTCGATATTAATGTCCGAACGCTCCAGTTCAGACAGAACTCCCATGATGTAGCGAAACCATCCCGAGGAATGTCCAGGATCATATTCGCCAACTTTGCATGATGCTTCCTCATCGAAATCAACGGAATACCCTGAAATAACAGAGCCTCCCGTTATTTTTGCGGCAAATATTATTTCTTTATCAATTGCCACAGGCAGAACAAAGCCTCCGGTGTAATCTGTGTGTTCGCCGATGAGATTTACTCTTCCCGGGGCGCTGCTTATCACATCAGGAGCGGCTGCAAATCTTTTCTTAAAGGGCTCAACAACTTTACTAATCAATTTTTTCATTGTTTATTCACCATACCCATCAGGAAATTTTTGTTTCCATAACCATGCAGACTCGACAATATTTTCGAGTGCGGAATCCATTTTTTCCCACCCGAGGATACGCTGCGCTTTTTCAGACGAAGCCACCAGTACGGCTGAATCTCCTTCTCTTCGCGGGGCAATGGAATATTGAATTGATCTCCCGACAACTTTTTCCGCTGCACTGATAACTTCCAGTACAGAAAAACCATTGCCGGAGCCGAGGTTGAAACAGTCGCTTTTGCCTCCGCCATATAGGTATTGTGCCGCCATCAGATGTGCATATGCCAGATCTTTTACATGAATATAGTCACGGATACAACTGCCATCTCTGGTGTTATAGTCTGTGCCGTAGACTTCTATGGGAGAATCGGAAGCAGCAGAGTTTAATATGCGCGGAATAAGATGAGACTCCGGATGATGGCCTTCGCCGAAATCACCGGAG
>JABHYP010000763.1 GCA_018656855.1 Candidatus Latescibacterota bacterium
ACATACTTTGTTCTTGTGAACCGGCGTATACTCTTTCGATGCTGGTCTGAAAAGTGTCTTCTGGCAGGTTGGATTCGCCCCGGGGCACCGAACTTTTAGGGGTAATTGTGCCATACTTCGCATTACCGTAAAAAGATTGCGGTTCGGTTTGGGAAGAAGATGCCAAAGGAATATCAAATATTATTCCGGTCATTCCTGTGGCATCTATTATAACCGATATAAGAGGGCATATGAGAGCAGCGGCAAGAAACGCCCGGAGAATCAAAGATTGAAATATCGCGCTCTTATTCCTGAAAGTGTAGGCAGCATAAAGCCCCATTAAGGAAAGTATTGTAGACTGTACCATGAGGTTTGTGAAGATCGGAACAGCGATATTTGAAATGGTCAGCAGCCATTCCAGAAAAGCTGTCAGCCACATGGTCACTTCTCCTTTTCATCGAGCATCTTGCGAATTTTCCGTAATTCATCAGGAGATATGTCTTTACTCTTGATAAGATATGAAGCAAGGCCTTCGGTTGATCCGGCGAAAAAACGCTCGACAAATTCAAGAAATGCACTCCGGGTCGCTTTCTCAGCATCAACCAGCGGATAAAAGATAAAAGTGCGATCATCAATGTCATGATCTACCGCACCTTTTTGTTCCAGTTTCCTCAAAAGCGTCTGCACCGTACTGTGGGCAATAGGCGAAATCTTGTTCATTGCTTCGGTAATATCACGGGCGTTTACTCGCCCTTTTTCCCAGATGACCTGCATGATTCTCAACTGAACGCGGCCGAATCGAAGACTTGCCATGATAATTCCTCCATGTTAAAAATGTTTTTATTGTAGTAAATTTACTATAGTAACGAAATTTGTCAAGTCATTTTATTGATTATTAAAAATAATTTCTTCATGAATTTATTCCGACATAGGATTTTTGCAACAGCGACATCACTTACTATAATAATTTAAATCACAATTTTCAATATTATTTACTGGATATTCACATAAAAATCACAGATTAAAGAAAAACATCTCTTGAAAAATTTCCCTTTGACAGTGTTTCACTTGCTTTCATTGTTATTTAAGTCTATTTTTCTTAATAATATTACAGTATGACTGTTAAACACTTTTAAGGATGGTTCTGATGAATCTTGATGTACTTTGTATGATGGCGCATCCCGATGATGCCGAAATTATCGCCGGCGGTACTCTCATAAAACTCAAGGATCAGGGTTATTCTGTGGGAATAGCTAACTTTACCAGAGGTGAAATGGGAACGAGAGGAGACCCGGAACAACGTGAACGCGAAGCCGTCTGTGCTACCAATATAATGGGAATAGATGTTCTTATTAATCTTGGATTTCCCGATGCCCGGATCGAAAATATCATCGAGAATAGAGACATAGTGATTCGTGCCATCCGGGAATACAGGCCTCACCTTGTTATCACTCATGATATGAACAACCGTAATCCCGACCATACTCACACATCTCTCCTGGTCAGGGAATCTTGTTTTACCTCCGGACTTACAAAATACGATACCGGACAGACTCCCCACAGGCCGAACAAGATCATTTATGGTATGGAATATTTCGAGGTCGAAGCATCTATATTTATTGATATAACCGACCAGTTCGAACGTAAAATGCACGCCATATCCTGCCACAAAACTCAGATATTTGATCCTGAAAAGCAAGACTTTCCTACATACATCTCTTCTGATCGTTTCATTGCTGAAATCCAATCGCGGCTCAGATATTACGGTTCACGGATTCATACGGATTATGCCGAAGCTTTTCGTGTAGATACACCGGTCGAAATAAGTGATCTTGTAGAGGAGGTGGCTTTGCGCGGCAGGATTCCCGGGCAGGGAAGGGAATAATGTGAAGGATGAGGGCGAAATTAGGATAAATAGTCAATACAAAATTCTCAATGCTTAATTCTGAAATATAACAACGGACTAATCCACAATCTGAAATCTGGAATTTATTTATGAATATCGGTATCACATGTTACCCGACGTATGGCGGCAGTGGGACTGTTGCCACCGAGCTCGGCAGAAACCTCGCCGGGCGCGGGCATAATATCCATTTCATTACGACTGCATTGCCCTATAGGTTGACGGACTTCGTGGAGAATGTGTATTACCATGAGGTACAGGTGTTTAATTATCCTCTTTTCGACTACACGCCCTACAGTCTATCGCTGGCCTCGAAAATGGCCCAGGTAGCTATCAGGGAAGACCTTGATCTTCTGCATGTGCACTATGCTGTGCCACATGCCACAAGCGCCTATCTTGCAAAAAAAATTATCGAAAAACGTAAAAGAATCCCCATTATTACAACTCTACACGGGACTGACATTACACTTGTCGGTAACGACCCTTCGTACTTCGACATTACAAAGTTTTCCATTGAGGAATCGGATGCTGTTACAGCTGTTTCGCAGTATCTAAAAAACCAGACCATTTATCGTTTCATGGTTGACAATGAGATCGAAGTTATCCCGAATTTTGTCGATACAGAAAAATTTTCACCCAGAACTTCCGAAGCGAGAAAGTGCCTCGCCGAACCGGACGAAAAAGTGATCATGCATATCTCAAATTTCCGACCGGTCAAACGAATACCCGACATTATCGATGTTTTTGAGGAAGTTTCCAGGCGCATAAAAGCCCGCCTCATTTTGATTGGAAGCGGCCCTGAAAAGGAACATTCACGAGCCCTGGTCGAAGAAAAAGGCCTTTCCGACAGGGTTCATTATCTCGGTGTACAGAACGATGTAAGCCAGTCGATAGCGTGCGCAGATGTGTATCTTTTGCTTTCCGAACACGAAAGTTTCGGCCTGACCGCCCTTGAAGCCATGAGCTGCGGTGTACCTGTCATAGGCACATCTGGAAGTGGAATGGATGAATTTCTCGGTGACAGTGAAGCTGGTCTGTTGTTTGAGGTCGGTGAGATTCAAGGTATGATTGATGGGTGTGTCAGCATTCTTTCAAATCCTGACCTTGCAAGTAAAATGGGCAAAAAAGGCAGAGAGCGTGTTTTACAGTTATACAGCGAAGAACGTATTATAGGTCTTTATGAAAACCTGTATATGAGAGCTATTGAACAGTCAGAATGAACCATAAATATTTTCAGATTGAAACTTTAAAACGAATATTTTTAGAAATTTTCCTATTAACTAGTCTATAGCCATAATTATTATTCCCGCGTTATTTCTTCTTATGTATTCTATTGATAATTCACCGATATTATTTAAATTAATATATAGGTGTATACAAGATTATAACTCATGATTCCGTTCACTTTTCATGTTCATGTTATTCCATGAGTTAATTCTCGTAACCCTTTAAAGATCACAACGAATGATGAAAATGTAGATAAACCAGGGGGTGAGTTCTGTTTTTGCTACCACGACCCTTGGGCCGGAGTAGTTCATTGTCCGAATAATTTTATCGAATAATTTTCAGGTAAAATTACGGGGGGTGATTTGTTCGTTTTCTTTAGGTAATTTCAAAAAAAGCCAAAAGAGAAATAATTCTTGACAGGATAAAAAAAGATGCTTATTATTATACGAGAAATATTTCTCTTTGATGCTTTCTGCGTTAATGAAAGCCACCACTCAGTTTAGGGTGCATGGCTCATGGAAAATCACAGTAAATCCCAGCGATTCGTTTGTGCCTCGGACAGGATTGACCTGAAAAAATTCGAGCACGAATCTAACCGGCTTTTTCTGCTCGGTCTGGGAATAGGTATGGTATTTCTTTCGATTGTGGTTTCGTTTGTTACATTTGAAAAAGTAAGGATTATACGTGCGAGACAGATTCCCATTAAGCTGATTCTCAGGCCTCAGCGCCCAACAGAGTTTTACAGGATTTCAAGAGAAGATTTGATAAAATCTATTCGTCGCAGAGCCGTAGGGAAGAGGACACCGTCCACGGGCATTGAAACGAAAACTTTCCCGTTTCCCGATCATGGCGAGTTTGAGATAACAATAGACTACGATCCTGACACGATAAGTTCATCAGACATGCTTCCCGATTCACTTCTCATAGAAGAATATGCCTCCCGCAGGATGAAGGAACCTATTCCCTTAAAGAATCAGGTTCTTTTCGATACGGGCATGTTCAAATCAGGAATAATTATTCCACCGGATAACAAAAAAGCGATTCAAGGGTATGTCCATATTCCTCTAGTGCTTGGAGAAAAGTTCACACCGCCGGATACATTGATTACAGCGATACGCAATCTTGCGCGAGTAGTAAACCGTTATACAAATGTTATTGCCACCAGTGACAGACAGGTATATCTCGGTTCCAACGATATATTCAGGTATCCCTTTCTCTATATTTCCAACGACGGCTCGATTAAATTGACCGAAGAGGAAATATGGAATCTCGGTCATTACA
>JABHYP010000764.1 GCA_018656855.1 Candidatus Latescibacterota bacterium
CTCATGGACTGAAAAAGCGCTGACATCATTCGGTGCGACAATGACTGCGCGGTCATCTGTCCTGACAGCGTTCCTGCCGGTTGAATTCGGTATTGCAGCGGGTTACAAAACACATGAAGAAGAAGGTTTTGCCCGTGGTATTCTGTATGTTGGATTTTAATAGTAGAGGCACAAGGCGCAAGGGATAAGGGGAAAAGTAAGTTTATAGTTTATGGTTTATAGAATGAAGGATTAAATAATGAATTCTCAATATTTAATGCGCTCCGCGGCTCTTCGTGTCTGAAATATAATAACGGACCACTGACCGCTGATCATGGACTATTCTGGAATTTTGAATCTGGAATTTGAATTGTTTATCGTTGCCGTTTATCAGTTCTGATTCTGTCGGGCTTCATATTCTTTTTCGATTTCGATTTCTTCAAGCTGCTGGTGTATAAAATCTATGTAATGCTCTGCATACGCTTTTGTTTCGAGGTTTCTGGCGGCAATTTCATAATATTCAAGCGCTTCTTCGAGTTTCCCTTTTAACCTCTTGTAGTCTGCAACAGCAACACGGGCACGGGCGTGGTTTTTATTTTTTTCAAGAATCGTAAGCCCCGTTTTGAATGCATCTTCCATGTTTCCGATTTCGCGGTAAGCAAATAAAAGTCTATCCAGTATCTCGATTCTGGATGGATCTTTCTCATGAGCTTTTTTCAGAAGAAGAACAGCCTCTTTATACTTTTTAAGCTGAAGGTTCAACACAGCTTTCCCAAAGGGAAAAAAATAATTCTCAGGCAGAACCTCAATACCTCTGTCATAGACGGCAAGGGCTTTATCAGTGTCGCCGGTATTTATGAGGGTTGCGGGCAGCATTTTAAGCGCTTTTATGTGTTTTGGGTCTTTTTTGAGAACCTGCTGATATATTGTTACAGCCTTTTTATACTGTTCCAGCCTGCTAAGGGAAAGGCCATGGGCAAAAAGTGCATTTATATTTCTTTCGTCAGCCTGATAAGCCTTTTCAAAATGACCGATAGATTCAGAGTACTTTTCTTTCTTGAAAAGCTCAAGACCCTCGCGGTATTCTGTGCCGGATACTTCGTTAACAACGACAGATTCCTGTGCTTGCAGCGGAGATAATAGCTGCAGCAAAATGAGAATGGAAACACATATCAGCAAGAGCAATGAAATGTTGTATTTTTTCAATTTTTTACTCCATCAGCACAAGAACACTGGACACTAAGTATACAGTTTCGAAAATACTGTAACGTAATTACCATATGTCGTTGCGAGCGAAGCAATCTAAGAGAGAGGATTGCTTTGGTTATGCCTCGCAATAACTTTGCATGATTAAAGCTGATTTTTCACTTCATTTATGAAAAGAACCACTATCGAAAGATGAAGTTGAAGTAATCATCTTTCCTGTTTCGCTATGAATGAGACTCTGAGTGCGTTAGCCTTTTTCAGTTCCTCTATCACACCGGATATCATTCGATAAGGGGTGTTTTTATCAGATTTTACCTGGACTACAATACGGGGATTTCCCATGAGCTTCTGGCTGACGATACCTGCAACTTCGGATAGCTGGGCAGTATACTCGTCAACCATCATGTTACCTTCAGGGCTGATCCAGATGTTGACAACGTTTCTTCTGCTTTTCAGGGGATCGATGCTCTCAGCTAGAGGGAGGTCTACATGAAATCCGCGGTATACGACAAACACCGTTGTAACCATAAAGAAAATTATGAGAAGAAACGAGATATCCGCCATCGGGCCTGTCGGAATATTCTGCTGTATCCGTGATTTTTTTCGAAAACGCATTCCTGCCATGACAATTTTCCTTTAAAAGTCAGGTTCAGCTATTGAAATTTTATCATTTCCTGCTTGCTTGATCGCATCAACAACATCGACAAAGAATTCGTACCGCGCTTCGGAATCCGTCTTTATGGAGACAATAAGGTTCGGATTATCTTCGGTCATCTGTTTCACTCTCATTTCCATCTGCGCAAGGTTGACGAGCTCACGGTCATGCATAATTTCACCAGTAGCATTGATCCATACTTTGGTAATATTTCGGCTCGGAACCCTTGTAGCAGTGCCGAAAG
>JABHYP010000765.1 GCA_018656855.1 Candidatus Latescibacterota bacterium
GCCAGCAGCTTACTTCGTCCACTCCCTGTTCTGCCAGATCCATCATCCATTCGGTGAGTATGTGTGTGAAGAGAGGCTTTGATGCGCAGGGAACACGGTGTTGGTTTGTTCCCATTTTGTGGGCAAAGTATCTTCCGGAAAGGGCGCTGTCTCCGACTCCTGCCAGTTCGGGGTAAGTTTTTAAAAGGTCCCACTGGTGTAAAAAATTAAAGTGCATGATAAACGGGTGGTATTTGAACGCCATTAAGCGCGTTTTTATCATTAAGTCTTTTTCGATTATCATGCGGTTTCTCTTGCCCCGTTCGATTCGTTGAGGAGCGCTCGTGGCGATTTCACCCCAGTTGATCTTAAGAGAGGAAAGCCAGGGTATCCAGTTCGGAGGATCGGAGAAAAGCCAGAGTCCTCGTTCTTCAAGGTCAGGCCAGTCGACAACCTCCGCCAGAGGGATGGCGACGCTTTCACGTGATATAAACGGCGCGAGAAGGTGACGGAGTGTCATTGCGGCGTAGTATATACCTTTTTGGTCTAGCGCTGCAAGGATAAGCTTTTTACTTCCATGAGGCTGGATGACATACGCCTGGTTGTTGTTGGGAAGTTCTTTAAGTCTGCCGGCATTTTCGACAGTGATGCCGTCGAGTTTTCCCCTGGAGTCCACTGTTCCGATAATGATTTCAAAAGCTGTTCCGGACGGCGCTGTTCCGGATTTTTCCTCAAATAGGTTTTTCAGTTCGTTCGCCGCATTTTTTTCAATTTCGCCGGCTCCGTTTCTCACGGTGATTGAAACATCTTTCGGGTTAAGCGTGATTTTCTTTTGAATAGTTATTTCGTGAGGCAGCGGTATAAGGTGACGGAGCCATTCATTTTGTTCTGTGCGTGTCACTGTTATAATCTCCGCATTGAGGATAGGGTAGAAGCTGAAAAGCAGACAAAACATCATGCATGTGGTTTTCAGCAGCATTGTTTTCCCCCTGGTATTGAGAATTTAACTTTATCTTTTTCGTGCTAAGTACACAGTTTCATAAATGCTGTAATGTAATTACCATATGTCATTGCGAGTGAACGGAGTGAGCGAAGCAATCTAAGAGAAGGGATTGCTTCGGCTATGCCTCGCAATGACTGTGCCTGATATAAGTGTAATATATACAATTATATATAAAAAGAACCACTAAGTTTTAAAATGCTAAATATTTTAAAAATATTGAACAATAATTCTGTTTCAAAACTCAGAAATTTCCGTAAAGTCTGATTTCGCGTTCAAGAGTTATGCCGGTTTTTTCGAGGACGATTTGTTCAATTTGCCCAATAAGATTTTGGACATCGCGAGCGGTGGCATTTCCGGTATTGATAATGAAATTTGCGTGGAACGGAGCAACCTCGGCTCCGCCTATCTTCATTCCTTTAAGCCCGAGGGAATCGATAAGCCAGCCTGCCTGAATATTGTTCTTATAGTCGTTTTTGAAAACACAGCCACAGGAAGGGAAGTCAAAATGGTGATTTACGTTTCGGAACTGTTCTATCTCATTCATACGTTTTCCAATCACATCGACATCGCCTTCTTCCCACGCAAGCGAGAGTTCACATATAATCCAGCCTTCATGCACAATCATCAAATGCTTGTAAGAAAAATCCAGATCAGACGCCATGAAACGTTTCATACCATGTTTCGAGTGTACAGCGAAAACGGAAATAAGCGCATCAGTAATATTCTTATTGTCAAAGCGTGCATTACCTGCAAGCGCTCCGCCGATTGACCCCGGCAGTTTGTAGAGAAATTCAAGGCCGCTCATAGCGTGCTCAAGACCTATCTCAGCTGCCCGGGATGACTCAAGACCCGAACCGCATATCAGCTGGTCGTTTCGGGCAGCGAAATGATTTATGCGAGTGGTGATAATAACAGCGCCGTCCCAGTATCCGTCGCCAACAAGCACATTTGTACCGCCGCCCAGAATGAAATATTTGGTGCCGCGTGATGTAAGTTTCTGCAGCAGTTCGAGCATCTCGGCGGTGTTTTCGGGAAAATAAACCTCACTGGCGACACCGCCAATCTTATAGTATGTAAACGGAGCTATTGATACTTCTTTTTCAGGCTGAATCATTGCAAAGCTTTCAGGAATCGGTTAAGATGTATAGAATTCAGTTAAATCTTAAAATAACATGTATATATAATCAGTGAAATAGAAAATGTCAGTCTCATAGTTTCTTGTGTTATTCAGGCCATGGATAATAATTTGAACCTGCATCTTTATGTATAGGCCCCTCAGGCAGTGTTGCCTGCCATTCCAGAACGAGTTCAGACAGCCTGTTCACAACCCCGGGGTGCAGATTCTTCAGGTTATTTAACTCTGACGGATCCTGAGGGATGTCATAGAGTTCTATCCTGCTGCGATCGGGATTCATAAGCAGTTTCCATTTGCCGTCCCTTATAGCCAGAATAGGGCTTTTATGGACAACATGTCCGTAGACGGGAAACCTGTTTTCCCATAAAAGCGGCTTTGATCTTTTCAGCGGTTTTCCTTCCAGCGCCTCTGACATATTTTCACCATCAATGTCTATATCAGCAGACACATCTATGCCTGCCAGTCC
>JABHYP010000766.1 GCA_018656855.1 Candidatus Latescibacterota bacterium
ACCGTGACACCGAGTGGATTGACAGAACCGGTGAAATATTGGAAAAGATACGTACCTCTCTCGAAGCAGATGAGGCACACATGGAAGTCGAATTTCCCTATTTCATAGAAAAAAAAGCTCCCGTATCCGGGCAACCGAGTCTTATGTCATATGACTGCCGTTTTTTCGCATCCTACCAGAACGGCGAAGATTTTATACTCAGCGTGTCGGTACCGGTCCTTACCATGTGCCCCTGTTCAAAGGAAATTTCCGATTACGGGGCTCATAACCAGCGCTGTACTGTTACAGTGCAGGTTAGATATAATGATTTCGTGTGGATAGAAGAACTCATCGAACTTGCTGAATCTTCTGCGAGCGGCGACCTCTATTCTATACTTAAAAGACCCGATGAGAAATATGTTACTGAACACGCTTACGATAATCCCATGTTTGTCGAGGATGTGGTGCGGGAAGTGGCGCATAAGCTCAATGAAATGGATCGTATCACCTGGTACATTGTCGAGGCTGACAGCCAGGAAAGCATTCACAACCACAATGCCTACGCCAGTGTGGAAAAGAAAAAATAACCAGTATAACCAGAATTATTCATAAAAAAATATTTTTTTCACCGCAGAAGCGCAGAGGATACAGAGGAAAACTATAAATGATTCTTAATAATTCTGAGCCATGATTCTCATGATTAATCAGGATAATCCTGCAAATCCTATTAATCCCGGTTCAATACCATATTTTTTCTTTTATCTTTGCGAGCTCTGCGTCTCTGCGGTGAAAATTTATGAATTAATCGGGGTAAAAAAGAGAAAAAGAATCTTCAGGTAAAGTGGATAAAACAGATTGAATCGAAATTTGTTTCCCTCATTTCCCGTAATGGTAAAAAAACCGGTTCATGGATTTTAAATATGAACTATAAAAATCTGGAATTTAAAATTTGAAATCCCGCATTATCCATTATGAATGAGAAAAAAATCATTTACATCCATACCGGCGAATGGCCATCTCCCTCGCCGAGCATTATATTTGTTACCGGAACCGTTTACGGTCTCGCCCACCATACTCCCACTGTTCTGATAATCAGAAATAACTCACCGGAACCATCACGGGATATTTTTCATTCAATCACCGGAACCGATATTCCCGAACTGCTCGAAATCGAACGTGTCGGGTACGGCGGCAAAACTCCCGGTCATACCGGTTTTTTTAAGAAAGCTGTAGAATATGTAAGCACATTGGCTAAAAAAGGCGACGCGGGAGCGGTCATTACACGTAGTATCGGTTTTCTTCCCTATCTCGCATATATCAGGAAGCGTTATTCAGTTCCCTGCTTTTTTGAAACACATGATTTCTATGGCGACCTTGCCTTCAGGACAGACCTTAAAAAGAAACTGCATATCCGTAAAAACAGCCTGTACGAGCGGTTGTCTCTACCACGCCTTGACGGTTTAATCTGCCTTACCGAGTCTCAGAAGAAGCTGTTTGAGCGATACTACCCTTCAACACCGGGAATCGTTGCGCCAACAGGGCTTTTTCAGGTTGAACGAAAAGATACGCGTCGTGAGAAACAGGTGTGTTATGTCGGTTCGCTCGATGAGCACAAGGGACTGGGCACAGTTCTCTCCGCAATGACTCATACCGTCGATAAGGAGCTGAACCTTCTGATCATAGGTGGTAAAAACGAACATGAAATGAGAGAATTCAAAGACTTGGCAACTCTCATGGGAGTAGGCCAGCAAGTTCGGTTTACCGGGTGGATTCACCATTCCGATATTGCCCACATGATGGACAGGAGCATAGCCGGAATCGTGCCGCTCAGAGACACGGTTTTCAACAGATATATCACATCGCCGCTGAAGATTCTTGACTGCTTCTCGCGCTCGCTGCCTGTCATAGGCTCAGATTTGCCAACCGTGCGTGAATATGTAGAGGATGGAAAGCATGGTATTCTTTTTACTCCTGACAGCCCGGAAAGCCTTGCCGAGACGCTTGACCGTTTTGTTGCGGGGGGTATGTTCGAAAAATTATCGCCTGAAGTTGAAGAGCACGCCGACCGGTTCCTGTGGGAAAAACGGGGGAAAAAGATTATTCAGTTTATTAACGAAACAACTCAATCATAAACTTTATAAACAACAGGCTGTATGAAAAAAAGAAAACACAAAGAAAACGTTAATAATCAGATTAACAGCCGGCTTTTCAACTACTGGAAAGATACAGACATATCTCTTATGCTCATTGCTGTCGTCTATACAGTCCTGATGCTGTTTCTCTCGCTCAAGTATCACCGTATCGGCGGATACGAGGTTGAGGCGGATTTTTACGCTGATTTTGTCGTCGTTGCCAAAAAACTTCTCGCCGGAGATTTTTCACCGGTCAATTTTAACCTGAAGGGGCCGGTTTACTATGTCCTTCTCGTACTGTTCAAACTGGTGTTCCGGGATTATTTCCGTGCAGGTCTTATCATGAATGTTCTTGCCGCAGGTGGAGTTACCTGGCTCGTTCTATCAATTGTCAGGCGCCTTTTCGGCATAAAGGAAGCTGTCCTTGCCGCCCTTTTCACCCTCTCAAATTTCGCTTTTCTGCATTACACTTACAGTGTCGGAACAGATATGGTAATG
>JABHYP010000767.1 GCA_018656855.1 Candidatus Latescibacterota bacterium
CACTGTTGTTCGCCGTATAACATCTTCAACCGACATACCCATGCAGATAAATTTCGACATAACATTGTTCATATTAAAAACAGAGCCACAGGTGTTTGCCGCATAAAGGTCGGTGCTGATCGAGTCAGGGAGAAAACCCTGCTCGATCGAAGGAACCGCATTTCGAAATGTAAAACTGCCGGCACCATGTCCGACATCGAAAATAACACCGCGTTTCTTAGCCTTGAACACATCAGGATTTATTTTGTCAGGGGGAGTATCACCAAGCATTGGCGGGGAGGCAAAACCATGACAGTGAGTATGGATATCGCCAGGCCGCAATTTCTGAAGGATCATTTCACGGAACGAACGGGCAGGAAATCCATCGCTTGGTGGTCTTGGTTCGGAGTGAATCATACATGGTAAATCAGCCAGACGGCCTGCCTCTATAATAGCATCGATTGCAGCCCATGGCGGATGATCTTTATCTAAAGGAGTGAAAGTCTTGTAGTGAATAGTTTTGAATCCGATAATAATATCAGAATACTTTTTAGCGGTTTCCACCGCAAGCAGTATATCAAAAAAAGTGGGATTATCACGGTCTGCTTTGGGAGTACCCTGTGCTGAAGAAATATTAAGAAAAATCAGAATTCTGGTTCGTGCACTTTCAATGATCTCAATAAAATCTTCAAAACTATCGGCACCCGCGCTGCCGGCATCGCAACACGTTGTTACTCCGGATGGAAAACAATGATCATCAGCTATAATATACCTTGGCCTGGAGTGAAAGCAATGAAGATGAATATCAAGTAAACCGGGTGTTACATATAAGTCAGACACGTCAATTGTTCTCTTTGCGTCTCTGGCAGGTATATTTTTCTCAACACGTGCAATTTTCCCCTCAGCAACAGCAACATCCATAATACCGTTTATATTATTCGCAGGGTCAATAACATGCCCCCCCTTTAAAAGTATCTCATATTTACCATTCTCCTGAACTTTTACCGCCTGGCGCTTTTGTTCAGCATAGGAGTATGAGGTAACTCCTAAGTTTGAAGTACCGCCAATAATAGCTCCCCCACCCAATGCTCTACCAATAAATTTGCGCCTTCTCATGATTTTACCCCCTCAAAAATAATGAACGCTTTGTATTAATTTATGTTCTTATTTTTTAAAAATAATTTTGCCAAATTTTGAAGGCACATGGAAATGGCTCTCGGTAGGGCTGAATGCAACGAACATGGCTTCGGGATGTTCCTCTCTATCAACTTTTAGCCTTTCACGTTCCTGACGGTATGCGTTTAAGCGCCACATATCACCGTCTTCCGGAGGTATATTGCTAACGTCCCAGAAATCCGGAAACCATAATGCTATTTCTGCAGTCCAGTACTCGTCTTTAGTACCTTTTTCAAAACTGTCGCCTTTACAGTAAATAGCGCTTTTCAGGCCAAGGAAGTCCCAGTCAACCAAGTATTGCCGTTTACCATCGTGGTGCGCTAAACTATAAGCATCAAACTTTACATTATTGGGTGCAATTTCAAGTGCGTAGTAATTAAAACCGTTGCCATCAGGATCGATTAGCAACTCCACTGATTCCGCGTACCAGACGGGCTCATCTTCCTTGGTATAGATGGTCCAGGCATCAGGATCCTCGCAATAAAATGCAGCATAAAGATATTCATTATCCCAAAGGAACCTGATCGTGGTTTTCAGACGAGGTTTTCCGTCTTTTAGGTTATCCACCAACTCAACTTCATCAGCCAGTTTCCAGTCTTCCTCATCAATTTTACCGTCAATAATTATCGGGGCTTTAGTGCGGGTAACAGTATAACCTGGAAAATCTGCATTTATTATTGCTGTTTTATTTAATTCTTGTGTATATCCATTATTGAAAGTAAACGAAACAATAATCGTACTCATCCAAAAAATTATTTTATTCACACTTAAATATTTTATAACACCTAGTAAATACACACTTTTATCTCCTGCTATTTATGGCTGCTCATTCAAGTTTTTACATAGTATAATTCCATATCAATTTTATACTCTTAAAGGGATACTCTTCAAGAGAGTGAAACCACATTACTATAATATTACTCCGCAAAAGGTCTGTCAGCATGATTGAGAATTATGTATGATGGCTTTCCTTTAGCACCAAGCTTGTTGACTGCTCTGATTCTGAATTCATTTCTACCGGACTGAAGTAACCATGTCCATCGCTCTCCATTGATCTTATCCCACCCGGTATTGTCTACATCAATCTCAAAATGACTGAAATTAGGGGTGTACGTTTCAAATCGAAGTAAGAGTTGGTCATTCCCGAAACCCTGTAATGCATCAATATGTGCCATATTCAGATCGGGATACATATCTCGTGCACGATCAGTAAACAATGAGAACTGGCGTCTGGGAGGTGTCCTTTCGTCATACCATTGTATAAAACCATCCCATGTTGAAACATGACACTGGTTGAGGCATCGGGGTATTGGTTTTTCAAAAAAGTTGTTTCGGGGGTCCATATAAATATATGCGGCATTTATAAAACCGGAAAGCTGCGCACCTTTTGGAGAGGTTATCGAACCGCGGGCTACAGGGGGAGCGAGGTCTTCGCGAATTGGTTGCCACTTAAATGTATCTTTCATCCAGTCAAGAGTTTTACCGGGAAAGTAGTAGTCGAGATATAGGTTGTGGAGTTCCTGTAAATGCAGTGGCACACCGGTTTTAACATCATAATTATAGTGATTCACATAATCGGCATCAACAAAAATCCATTTCCCAAAATCATTGTCCCATACCTCGCAGACTTCGTGAATATCAATATGTGTCAGGTGAGCCTGCCAACCGCATGCCTTGCACATATCAACAAGGACTGTATTAAGCATAAGGCAGTACCCACCACCGCCGGCATACTCGGCACGGTCGAGAATAGAGAGAGCATTCCAGGAAGGATATCCCGGCCATGGGCTCATATTACGCCAAACCTTTGAAACATATCTGGCCATTTTCATCACAGCTTCAAGCTGGGTGCGGCTTCCTGCGATAATTTCATCAAGATTCACTCGGTCACTCAGAATCTTTAACTCCGGACGATCTGACGGTTCCCACTCCCATTCAAGTGACGAGTATTTTATGATTGGATTTTCATAGTCGACAATAAAAATGTTATTATGATTAGGAATGCGCTGACTAAGCTCTGCAGAAATATTAGCGGATCTTACAATCGGAGTAATAAGAGGATTTGTTGTCGAAAGCGCCGCTTTAAATTGCACAAAGCGCCTGTTAAGATCCGCTCCACCAATTTCGTACTCAATATATGGACCACTCCCGATTAGCTTATACGGCTCCCATTCATCTGAAAACGGGTATGGACTAGTGCCCCGGTGAAAATAATAATCAACTTTTGTCCCTTCCGGTACTTCTGACTCAATAATCAGCTTCATTTTTTGTATTTCGCGCAAGGGAACGATTAAATCATTTGATTCACCCTTCC